>DATKWS010000074.1:0-3017 GCA_035529435.1 Patescibacteria group bacterium | reverse complement strand
CCGGACAATGCGCAGCGGAACACCGCGGCGGCGAACCTCTGGAACGGATCGAACGCGGGCATCCATGTCCTGATGGGATCGTTCAGCAACCGCTACAAACCCGCGGACTTCTTCGACAAGGCGAACAGCACGAATCCCTGGCACATGGAGATGATCGCCCCCTACATGAACTACTACCCCCTCGTCATAGCCAACTCCTGTAGCGGGGCCGACTGGGCTCGAACGGAAGATCCCGTGTACGGTGCGCCGGTCTTCGAGGAGTTCCTCGCTGCGTACGATCGCGGAGCCTTCGCCTGGGTCGGGCCGTCGGCCGGCACATGGCAGCATGCAAACTTACTATTCGGGAAGTACTTCATCGAGGAGCTCTATGCCGATCCCGCGCGCTCGATGGCCGCGAGTTTCCTTGCCGCCCAGCGGCGGATGCTCGAGGATCCGGAGCTCGATATGGCTACAAGGTTCGTCGCTCGAATGATGTGCTTTTTCGGCGATCCGCTCGCACCACTGAACGAACTGTCAATCGTTGTGGCCACAGACCGCCCCGAGTTTCCCGCCACGTTCGCACTCGAACAGAATGTCCCGAATCCCTTCAATCCCGTGACGACTATCAAGTATTCGATCTCAGAGCCGGACCGTGTGAGGTTGACTATTTACAACGCTGCGGGACAACTTGTGCGGACTCTCGTGGATGAGGAGCAGACGCCGCGCGCCGGGGGATTCTGCGTCACCTGGAACGGCATGAATGACGCAGGACGTGAAGTCGCGAGCGGCGTTTACTTTTGCCGGCTCGCCGTGAAGGGATGCTCGCAGAGCAAGAAGGTCGTGGTTCTGAAATAGCTGGCTTGCTCATCATCGGGGTCGCCAGATGATCGCCCAGGACTACATGGCGGGGCAGAGCGGCGGGTGTAAATCCTGGATGGATGATTTTCTTGATAGATTCTACCGATAAGATGAACTAGATCGAACCATCCGAAAAGGTATCCGGGCGGCTAGACCTCGATCTCGACAAGCTCCTCGGAATCGGACGTTATAGCCGCGCTTCTGGCGGAGGGAGCGTGCTGATCCCACGCGGCTGTGGGAGCCTGCCACTCCGTTGTTTTAAAAACCTCCAGCCCGGCCCTGCATTCTTCGATGTGGTCATCCATCGCGTCGATCTTCAGTTGCAGATCATGTCCTGTTTCGTCAGCCAATGCGCTTCTCATTTCCGTCCAGGCCCAGCTTACCTGTTCGAGCTGCCGCTCCACACTGGCAACCTTGTCGCGCAATGACTCCACCATGCAGCTCGCGACTTGCGCTTCTTTTTTCAGGTAGTCTTTCTTGCGGAATTTTATCGGAGATGAGAGATCGCCGTCGCCGACACTCTTGAGGTAACGGCGAAACCGGTACAGCGGCCCTGCGATCCTGTGGGTTACTATGATATTATGTAGAACGAGAAGCACAAGCGCCCCGAGCAACGGCGCCCACAGTCTGTTATGCAAAAAGAGGAACCCGCGCGCCGCCGCCTGCACGTGGGGAGATGAGATATCGCCGCTTTGAAGCTCGATAATAATGGGCAGAAAAAGCGCGCTCACAAAAATCAGGATGACGAGCATAAAATGGCATACGGCAACCCCTACAATCCGCAGCTGGAAGGGATCAACGAGGGATCTTCTATTGTAAATTCTCCATCTATTCTCTTTTTTCATCAACATACCTCGTTTTTCCGCGGCTCTAATCGCCTACGACGAAATCGTTCAGCAGCGCATTCGCGCCACGTGGCCTCAGCATATAGCCACCGCCGGGAAGGTTGAAGATGCTGATTTCGCCCGGCACTACCGGATCCGCATTCCAGTGGACGGCGGTCTCCGCATTCGTGAAGGGATTCTCGGGGTAGCGGCCGTTGGGCAACAGAATCAATAGCTCCGCTTCGTCGGCGGCTTGGGGATAGGTGCCGAGCCGGTCGACAGAGAAGTCCTCAATCGCCAATTGCATGGTATGCGTATTCTCCAGGACAACGGCTTCCTTGGCCCGTTTCGCGAACTTTATATAATTGGGAATCGCGATCGCAGCAATGATCCCGATGAGACTATAACGACGATCATCAGCTCGATGACCGTGAAGCCTCTTGACATCGTCCGAATGCGCATGATTGCCTATTGCCCTCCACCGGAAGTTCCTGCCATCGTCCATATGAAGCTATATTCCCAATGCCTTAGAAAAAACCGTGCCATAAACGGCTGCGGCACCGGCGCGTTGCAATCGACTATTTGATAATCAGTTAGATAATTCCGAAGGATGTTGACCGTGATTGGCGTCGCCGCTCCGATGCGATATTCGAGGCGGGCGTCTCATACCGCATTAATCCATACGACCCGAACCAGCACCACCCGCTACGTCGCCCGTCACCACGTACGCGGTTCTTTAAAGAATACAATCGGTTCGGTGATAAAGTCTTATGCCGCCCGCCGCCGCACCCACCTGCGCGTCTTCTTGCGGTGGTAGTTCTTCACCAGCTCCATGAATATCCCGAGGTCGTTCTCGAGGTCGGTCTGGGTGCCGTCGAAGTAGAACGTTCTGATCGGGATCCCCTCGTGGTCCTTGCTGACCTTGGGGTAGATCGCCTCGCTGACGATACCGTTCATGCAGGTGAAGGGGCTGATGTCGACGATCCCGTCGGCGCCCTTCCCGTACAGGTAGATCGCCTTGCCGGTCGAGAGGACCATCTCGCCCAGCGCCCCCTCGCGGGGGAGGTAGGGATCGCTCAGATCGAGGACATCCATTATGCTGTGCGGCTCCTCGACGCCGACGAACTCCTCTTTGAGCGGGGCGAGGAGCTTCTTCTCGTACCCGTGCTGGATGCGTTTCTTGATCACCGCGGCGAGCATCGCCCGGGAGAAGGTTTTTCCGTACATCTTGAGATTCTTCACGTTCTCCTCGTCGGTGTACCAGACCCACTCGCTGATATCGGACAGCCACGCCTGTGCGCCGAACGGCTCGAGGCGCCGGATGAGGTCCTCGTTGCTGAATGTGCTGAGCCGGCA
>DATKWS010000073.1:0-3908 GCA_035529435.1 Patescibacteria group bacterium | reverse complement strand
CCGGGTCACGTCCGGGAGGAAGGCGTTGATCGTCGGGGCGGGAATCGCCGGTATGCGCGCGGCGATCGGGATGGCCGATCTCGGCGTCGAGGTGTTTCTGATAGAGCGCTCTCCATTTGTCGGCGGCGCCGTCGCGCGTCTCGGCCGGATGTACCCGTCCGGCAGGCGGGGCGACGAGGTCGTCGCGCAGCTCGTCGGTGAAATCAGGGAACGGGATACCATCACGCTCTTTACCAGCGCCGAGCTCGTGGCGAAGGAAGGGTACATCGGGAACTTCAACGTGACGGTGAGGATCGAGCCGCGGTATGTAACGACGGCCGAAGGGGATTTCTCCGCCGCGATCGATGCCTGCCCCGTCGAGGTGCCGGACGGGCACAATGACGGCCTCACCACGAGGAAGGCGATCTACCGGGCGTATCCCGGTGCATATCCCCACAGACCCGCCATAGATATGAATACCTGCACGAAATGCGAGCGGTGCCGCGAGGAGCGTCCCGACGCGATAGATTTCCAACAGGTGTGCGAGGAGATAACGTTCAACGTCGGCGCGATCATCACGACCACGGGATTCGACAATTACGAGCCCGTGCCGAACGAATACGGCCATGGAATGGACGGCGTCGTGACGTTGCCCCGCTTCGAACGGATGGTCGATCTCGCCGGCGGCGGGCTCGTGCACAACGGCAGGACGGTGAAATCCGTTGCATTCATGTACTGCGTCGGGAGCCGGCAGGCACGCGAGATCGAGAACGGCAACCGGTACTGCTCGCGTTACTGCTGCAACGCGGCGATCGGTGCATCCCGCACCGCCGCGGCGAAGTGCGGCGGGCTGAGCATGTACCACCTCTACCGGGATATCAGGACGTACGGCAAGTTCGAGCTGCTCTACGAGGACGCTTCGCGTGACGGGGCGATCTTCGTGCGTTTCGATGAGAAGCAGCCCCCCACGGTGCGCAGGGACGGCGATCGATTCATCGTCACGGTGAGGGACCTTCTGACGGCGGGTGAGGAGATCGAGATTCCGGTGGATCTCGTCGTGCTCGTGACGGGGATGGTGCCCCGCGAAAACAAGCTGCTCACCGCCGCCCTCAGGCTCCCGCTCGGTTCGGACGGCTTCTACAACGAGATCCATCCCAAGCTCCGGCCCGTCGAGACGGTGATCGACGGCGTCTACATCGGCGGTTGCTGCCAGGGACCGAAGAATTCGTCGGAGAGTATCATTTCGTCGCTGTCGGCCGTTTCCAAGGCCGCATCCCTCCTCATCAAGGGGTACGTGGATCTTCAGCCGTATATCGCCTACGTTGTGGAGGATGTCTGCACCTGGTGCGGTGCATGCGAGAAGGCATGCCCGTACGGTGCAATCGAGAAGGTCGGGACCCGGGGCACGGAGGTCGCCCGTGTCCGGGACATTATCTGCAAGGGATGCGGCGCCTGCGTCCCGGTCTGTCCCGTCGACGCCACGCAGCTCAAGGGCTACACGGATGAGCAGATCTTGTCGATGATAAATGCATTCATAGAGGAGGATGCGATTGCGTGATGTGTGCGTGAACAGGGTCCGCCGGGAAAGGGAGAACAATTCCCGGGACGCGGAGTGTCCGGGGGTGAATGGTGGAAATGCGCCCGTGACCGAAGACCGGTTCCCGGAAAGCGTCGACGTATCGGGACCGCGCTGTGCGCTCTCCCGGGACGAACTGTGGATGAAGAAGACGATTCTCGGGCTGCTCGCGGGCGGCCCCCGGACGGTGCCCGAGGTCGCGGCGGCACTCGGCCTTCCCCCGCACGAGGTGATGTGGTGGATGATGGGGTACGTGCGGTACGGCTACGTTTCACCGACCGGCGAGGTCATCGGCGACGGGTACCACCGGTACATGCTGACGGGGGAGAGGAAATGACGGAACGGGCGAATCCGCACCTCGTCAAGGAGATCAAGGAGCTCGGTGCATTCGACCTCCAGGCATGCTACAGCTGCGGCAACTGCAGCGCGATCTGCCCGCTCTCCGAGGGAGAGGTTTCGTTTCCCCGCAGGATGATCCGGTACGCACTCCTCGGTCTCGAGGGCAAGATTCTCTCGTCCCTCGAACCGTGGCTCTGTTACTACTGCGGCGAGTGCAGCGAGACCTGCCCTCGGGAGGCCGATCCCGGCGGGCTGATGATGGCGCTGCGCCGCTTCTCGATCAGGCGGTACTCATTCGGCAGGATCGCCGATTTCTTCTATTCGGCCTTCTCGTCGGGTATCGCCTGGGTGTTTCTCAGCGCGCTCGTGATCGCCGCGGTCATTCTGTTCCACGATCCCGCCATGAATCTCGAGGAGGTCGAATGGCTCTCCTTTATCCCGCTCGAACGGATCCATAACGCCGGCATCGCCCTCACGGCCTTTGTCGCGCTCGCCTTCCTCGCCAACGTGGCCGCCATGGTGAAGGGCATGCGCGGGAGCCTCCCGCCCGGCACGTTCGCGCCGCGCAGCCTGAAAAAGCGCTCCATGCCGGTCATCCGCGAAACGCTCCTCAAGCAGCGCTTCGCCGAATGCGAGGGGAACCGGTACCGGCACTACGCGCACCTCGCCCTTGTCTGGGGATTCGCCGGGATGGCGCTGGCGTCCGTTACCGTCATGGGGATCGATTACGAGTGGTGGCCCGTCAGCAGGACGGTCCCCTTCCTGCTCGGCACCGTGTTCGGCATCCTGACCCTGATCGGTGGTTCCTACTTTCTCTATCTCAGGATCACGCGCCGCAAGGAGTCCGCCACGTACTCGCACCACTCCGATTGGATATTTCTCATTCTCATACTGCTCGCCGTGCTGAGCGGATTCGTGATGGATCTCTTGAAATTCGCCGTTCTCCCGCGTGCGGCGTACGTCGCCTTCGCGGTTCATCTCGTGTTCGTGTTCAATCTTCTCGTATCACTGCCGTTCACAAAGTTCGCACACGCCGTCTACCGGCCGCTCGCCCTCTGGCTTTCTGGCGTACAGCCGGTCCGGACGGGATCGAAACAGGAAGCCGAGTAAGGAGGATGCTCGATGGGTAACGGGGAAACGCCGGAAAAGGTCAGTATCATCGTCTGCAGCGGCGATATGGACAAGGTCATGGGGGCCTTCATCATCGCGAACGGCGCCGCCGCGTTCGACATGGAGGTCACGATGTTCTTCACCTTCTGGGGCCTCAAGGCGATACAGAAGGGAAATCTCACCGGCTCGAGCTTCTTCGGACGGATGCTCGGGATGATGAACCGGGGAGGCGTCGACCGCCTCGGCCCCTCGAAGTTCAACTTCGGCGGGATGGGGCGCTGGATGTTCAAAAAGATGATGAAGAATCACAACGTCATGCCGCTCTCGGAGCTGGTCAGGCAGGCG
Organism: Patescibacteria group bacterium; assembly: GCA_035529435.1. Classification (GTDB taxonomy): domain Bacteria; phylum Krumholzibacteriota; class Krumholzibacteriia; order Krumholzibacteriales; family Krumholzibacteriaceae; genus DATKWS01. The sequence continues at coordinate 559 of DATKWS010000073.1, read as the reverse complement.
CGGGAGCAGGGAGTCAGGCTGATCGCCTGCGAGATGAGCATGAACGTCATGGAGATCGCGAAGGAGCATCTGATCGACGGCGTGGAGATCGCCGGGGTGGCCACCTACATCTCCGAGGCGTCCGAGTCGAAGTTCTCGCTGTTCATCTAGATGCGCTCCGCGGTCGGCCACATTTTATTTTTGTGCCGGCTGCATGAAATAGTACTATTCTTCCGTGCGTCGAATAGTAACGAGATACGTATTGTAGTCTTTGTAGCCGATGGCAGCGCCCGACTCGAGAGTGGAGGTCGATATGAGCATGTCCGCCAGGCGATTCGCAATTGTACCGATAGTTTTTTTCTTGATCCTGGGCACGGCCGGTTTCGCGGCCGCTCCGGCCGCGGCGTCTGCCGTCGAGGAGGAGAAGATATACTACGGTATCGAGATCAACGGCGTCCTCTGCGGCTACGCGGAATTCGACATAGCGCCGATTGAAAAGGACGGCCGGGAGCTGATCCTTCTGAAGGAGAAGATGTTCGCCATGCTCACCGCGCTCGGCATGGCATTCAACACCGAGGTC
>DATKWS010000072.1:0-12475 GCA_035529435.1 Patescibacteria group bacterium | reverse complement strand
TCGGAGTGATAATCAGAAAAAAGATTACTGTGTGCATTCCACCGGATCTCATACTGTTCCTCTCCTCTCTACACGCTGGGATCACTCCACATTTTCCCCTGGCACGATGGCTTCAAGCAGGTAAAAGTCCGACTGCGAGCGAGGGCCCTTCCGGTCTAGTATCATATCAGCCTGATCGACCTCAAGAACATATTAATTAAACTATATCGCAACCGGATCATACGATTACGTTCGGAAATAATTGAACCGAAATGAGCATTTCCAACTTGCAATTCTTATTATCTGTGAGTACACTGCGCAAGAATATGGATAGCACATCGAGAGCTCATTCGTTACTATAATGTAAGCCCGCATTTCAGAGATGTTCTCTTATTCGGTTTTAAACGGGGCTCCAGAGGTACCATCATAGTGATGCGAAGAGCGTTCATCTTCCTTTTAGTATCATCCCTCGTGATCTCCACGCCGTTGGCGCGGCCGTTCCAATCCCCGACACTGGACGGAACGATCACGGGCGACGGCGCAGACTGGGACACGGATGATCTCGCCGTCGACGATCCCCTCGGAGACACCGCCTGGGGACCGAACGACATCGATGATCTCTGGGTTACGTACGACGCCGAGAACCTCTATATCGGAATCCGGTACCAGGTCGACAACAACGCGATGCTCCTCCTCATAGACGCCGGCACGGGCATCGGCGCCTCCGACATCGTGAACCTCGACTGGTACCCACGGAACTTCAACTTCCCCGATACGCTCCTGGCCGAACTCATCATTGCGAACTGGAACGGCGGGGATCTCGGCATACGCCGCATCGCAAGCAACACGACGACCGAGGACATCACGTCGCAGTGCGGTAGCGGCCAATCTTCGAAGGGTCAATCGTTCTACGAATCCGAGATTCGGATCCCGTGGAATTCGATATACCGGCTCGGGGCCGGTCTCGTGCAGAGCGGTGCGCGCGTCAAGGCCGTGGCAATGATCGCCGGCGGCGACGGGTGGAACGGTCCCGACTCGGCCCCCGACAATCCCGGCATGGACGGGAGCGGTGCGCCGACCACGATCGCCAACATGTTCGGTATCACGGTCGACTCGAACGGGGACGGCCTGCCGGACGGCTTCACCGGTGCGATCGAGGGAACGGTCGCCTACGAAGACGCGCTCGACGCCGAGACCGTCGCGACGGTTTCCGCTTACAGCGAAGCGAGCGGCGACCTCGTCGCCGGCGTGGAAACCCCGCCCGGGGGTGGATCGTACCGGATCGACAAACTCCCCGATGGGAGCTACCGCGTCGAGGCCACGGCGAGCGGGTACTCGAAAGGGTTCGCGTCGAATATCGTCGTCAGCGGCCAGGGCACGACGAGCGGCGTCGATTTCATACTGCCCCGCGCCGGAAAGATCACCGGCCACGTCGTCTTCGCCGACGGGCCCGGCAGCACCGTCACGGTGACCGCTATGGAATGGCAGACCGGCGAGGTCCCGCCGGAGGGGATCGCCGAGCTCTCCGAAACGGGCGGATTCTTCACCCTCCTCGCGCCGGACGGTACGTACCGCGTTACCGCCGAGGCGCAGGGATACGTACCCGATACAACGATCGCGACGATCACGGGGAGCGACAGCACCCATATCGATACACTCGGCCTGTCCGCCGTCCGCGCAACGAAGCTGGTCCTGATCGACGAAGAGGGACACGAGAAGGAAAGCATCAACACGACGGTGAGCTTCCCCGATTCGAACATCTATTTCTACGCGAAGGCGCTGATCGAGGCGCGGGACGATGACGGCCGGCGCGATTACTACGACCTCGACACTTATCTCGACCAGATCAACCTGCGGGCGACGAAACTCAACAACTACAGCCCGCCGCGGGGAAACGTCGTCTTCTACGCGGCGGACACGATACCGACGACCTCCCTCTTCCTGTCGGAGGGCCGCGGCGGCTTCCTCGCGAGCAGCGACGAGATAGAGGTACTCAGGGTATTCACCGAAACGGCGACGGGGAATATTTCGGGGCGTTTCAAGCTCGGCATACGCTCGGCGGAGCCCGAGTTCATCGAGCTGAGGGCCGCGGAGCGGACGATGACGGCGGACGGCGAAGACGATGTCGTGATCGAGGCGCGTCTCCTCGATATCAGCATGAATCCCGTGCGTGTGCCGGGGGTGCCGGTGAGCTTCTCACTTGCGCCCTCCTCGACCGGCGCCGGATCGTTCACGATCCCCTCGACCGTGACGTCGGCCGACGGCGAGGCCTTCACCACGCTGACCGCCACCGGCTCCGGGACGCTCCATGTCACCGCCGCTGCGACCTACCTCAACAAGGACCTCACCATCGTCGGCGACGGGGAGAGCAACTACCTCGAGATCACCGCCGTGGCGGGCGATCCGGCGGCCATCACGATCGGCAGCGAATCGGACGTGCTCGGATTCGGCGAAACGATGGATCTCACGGCACAGCTCGTGGACAAGAACGGGAATCCAGTACGCCGGGACGGGTACACGCTCACATTCTCGTATTCTCCGGTCTCGGCCGGCAACCTCTCCCCCACCGTGGCCGGCCTCGACGAACGGGGATCGGCCTCGATCGCCTTCACGGCCGGTTCGGAACGCGCGATCGTTCAGGTCGATGCGACATCGAGCCCGAGCCTCCCCGTCGGTGGTGTGACATTTCTCATCGACCGCATCATCACGATCAGCGATCCGGCCGCGCCCGAGCCGGATCAGGCGCACAACAGCATCCCTCAGATGGATCTCACCACGGTGGCCATCGGCAATGATCCCGGGGGACTCGACATCACGGTGAAGTTCGCGACGGATTTCAACGGCGCGCACATCGGCCTGCTGCTGGAGATCGGGAACGACGCCGGCGGCGGAACGATCGATCCGTTCGGCTTCCCGATTTTCTACGGTCACGACGACCTGCCCGACCTCGCCCTCATCTACAAGTACACCACCGATGATTACGCCGATTTCAGGAAACTGGACGGCACGCAATGGCTGTGGTACGACACCGTGACCGGGCAGTACGTTTCCGAATTCAATGACAACGTCAATGTTCGTAATGCCAACTGGGTCGAGAAGGATACCGCCTCGGTCAGCTACCGGATACCATTCGGCATATTCGAAGGGAACATACCGCAATCCCTGCGCCTTCAGGTCTACATCATGCAGGAGGAGGGCGACGAGAAACGCTCGGCGTTCGACTCGGCGCCGCACGACTCGACGCTCGATATCGACTTCGACCCGTTCGATCCCCAGGCGCCATGGGAGATCACGACGACACCCGTGACGCTCCATCACTACTCGGCCCCCTACGAGATCAATCTCGATTTTCCGATACCGCCGGCACTCGACTCTCCCGCCGCGAATCCGGCCTCGGTCGAGGCGGGGGGCACGGTGACCTTCACCGTCGGCGTCACCGACGCGGGGGACGGCATCGGCGTCGTGCTGATCGACCTCTCGCCCCTCGGCGGTCCGCGATTCCAGACAATGCGCGATGACGGCACGAACGGGGACGAGAGGGCGAACGACGGCACATACAGCCATCTATCCATACTCGATCCCGACATCGCCGGCGGCGAGTACGAACTCGCCATCACGGCAAAGGACCGCGATAACATCTCCCGGCGTGATACGACCGTCACGCTGAACGTCGAGGGGATCGTCACCCCGATCCGGAGCTTCACGGACATTTCCGGCGACGATCACGGCCCCAACCAGTTCGGCAGGGAGGGGCTGTACTACTTCTACCCGACCAACAGCGTTTTCGTGCTCCGCTCATTCGACCTCGAGGAGGTCACCATTTTCGAGACGTCGAAGATCGTCGGCGGGGAGATCATCCCGAGCCTGGCATTCCAGGTGAGAATCGGCGACGTGCCCGATCCGGCCGACGAGGGGACGGCCGACTGGAACCCGCTCTATGCCGAGATCAACACGCAGAAGGTCGACATCTATATCGACGCATTCAAGGGCGGTGCCACCAAGGGCCTTCCCAGCCGGCAGAATGACTTCGTCAAGTGGGACGCGTGGGATTACGCGATCGTAATGGAAGGGTGGTACAAGGGTGTAATCTCCTCGAACAACCAGAACACGCCGCAGGCGTGGGCCACGACGGTGAAAAAATCGGACCGCGATATCATCCTGCTCTCCGACTTCGAGCAGAACACGCTGACCGCCGTCGTGTCGAAGGAGGCGCTGGGAAATCCATCCACCGAGGATATTCTGGGCTGGGATATCGCCGTACTCCTGACGAGCCATGACGGCAACAGCACGGACAACAACTTCGGCGATACACGCTGGGTCAATGCGAGCATCTCCGAGTGGCAGTTCGGCGGCGGGGCCGACACCGACCGCGACCCGAACATCATCGACATGGCCTCCTCCCCCGGGATCGGTAAGAAGCCGGGGCGCAGCCAGAGCGAGCTCCTCAACTACAAGAGCACAGAGGCGGTCGCCCGGTCGGAAGCGGGCGAGACGGCCATCGTGCTCGAGGCTACCGCCTTCGAGGACCAGGGGCCGCCCGTGATAACCGTTCCGGATCTCATCGAGGAAACGATCCACGTCATAGCTTTGGTCAATGCCCCCCTCTACTTCACCGCCGGGATTTTTGACGACGACGATGTATCGCGCGCGGTCTTTTACTGGCGTCCCGACTCGGACACCACGGGAACCTGGGCGGGCGAGCTCGAGATGGGATACGCCGGCGGCGATCTCTGGAGCGTCGATCTGCCGATCGACGAGATCGCGGCCCTCGTACCCATCGCCCAATACGACAGTACCCGGAACATCGAATTCGTGATCGAGGCGCAGGACCCGTCCGGCAATACGGCGGCGACGCCGCTCTACACGATGGAAATCCCCCTTCCAACCGTTTCGTTCGAGGTGACGGGGATCGATCTTACCAAGGACCTCGATCTGCTCGCACCGGAAGGCACCTTTATCCACGTGCCCTCAACGGCGATCCTCGAAGAGATGCGTGGGCTGCCATTCACCTTCAGGCTCAGCCCGCGATACCTGTCCGATTTCGCCTTAACGCCCCAGCCCGCCACGTCGATAAACGTCATCCGCACGATCGAGCTCGCAGCGGTCGTCGAGGGTGTCGAACCGGTCGATGATGTGACATATCCGGTCGAGGAATTCGAGAACATGATCGAGATCGCGTTCCACTACCCACAGTACGCGATCGGGGCGATCGATGAAAATCTCCTGGGCGTCTACGAGTACAACCCACGCACCGCCACCTGGATCTACGTGGGCGGCACGGTAAACCCGTTCGGTAACCTCGTTACCGTAAAAGTAAGAAAAACAGGTAGTTACGGAATATTCTTCAACCCAACCTTTACGTACGATCCCGGTGCAATCTTCTCGGGTGTCACCTTCTCGCCCAACCCCTTCTCGCCGAACGGCGACGGCCTTTACGAGGAGACGCAGATCAGCTTCTTCCTCACGGCAGAGGCGACGGTGACGGTGGAAATATTCGACATTGACGGCAATCGCGTACGGATTCTCGAGCGGCGCTTCCCCTTCACGGCCGAAGACGATCCCGACGGTCAGCCGCGCCGCGTCACCGGTCTGGTCTGGGATGGACGTGACAACACGGGAAAAATCGTACCGTACGGAATCTATATCGCCCGCTTCACCGTTACCTTCTCGCAGGCCGCCGGTACGCGGACGGTGCGAATCAACAAGGCGGTGGCGGTGATCAAATGATGAGACGAACGATCCTGATACTGCTCTGCACCTGCATGCTCCTGTCGCTCGGGGCCCTGCCGGCACGCGCCGACTTTCGCCACGCACGCATGGGGCCGCGGCCGCGCGCGCTCGGCTCCGCCTTCGTATCGGTCGCGGATGACGCGAACGCGGTCTACTGGAATCCCTCGGGAATGACGCAGCTCGAGCGCTTCGAGATCACCGGCTGCCGGACGATGCTCTACGCGGTCGAGGAACTGTCGAATGATTACATCAGCGCCGTGTACAACGGGGAGCGGTACGGTGCGTTCGGTATCAGCTGGGTTCGTCTCGATCTCGAGGGTATATATAACGAGAATTCGATAAACTTCGCCTACGCGCGGCGAATGCCGTTTCTGAACGGGCTCTCCGCCGGTACCAGCGTGAAGCTCCTCATTCTCTCGGCGCCCGGGTACGAGAAATACAACGACCCGGCGTACGGGGGACGGGTCGTGGAACCGAGCGTCGATATCGGCGTGCATTACCGGCCGAAGCGAAACTGGGCGATTGGTGCGGTCATCTACAATGTCAATGAACCGAAGCTGCAACTCCTCGAGACGACGAAGCGCCCCGATCCGGTCTACCGTGACTTCGCCGCCGGCGCACACTACATCTTCCGCGGACTCCTCCTCGTGACCTTTGATCTCCGTACCCGCTACGGTGAATTCTCGAATACGATCGGACGCTTCGGGAGCGAGCTCTGGTTCTTCGACACGGTTGCGCTGCGAGGCGGCTTCGAGCAGGAGCGCATGACGGCGGGACTCGGGCTCAAGGGGAATAACTGGCAGATCGACGTGATGCTCGAAACGCACTACGAGCTCGGCAATACGTATCAATTCTCGGCAACGATCAGGTTATGATGCGCACGACGATGAGCGAAATGAATCCAAAGCGGACCGCGCCGTATGCGCGCACGAGCGCGATTATATCCCCCGTTCGGGCATGGTGCCGGCCGGCCCCGATGGTGTTGCTGATCACCGCCCTTGCCGCGTGCATTCTCCTTACCCTCGCCTCCCCCGTGCACGGCGTCAAAAAACTGGAAGGTTACTACGAGGTCGAAAACTCCGTTCAGCGCGTCGGCGAACGCTGGCAGTTCGGCCCGCCCGGCAGCGAGGGGATGCCCCGCCAGTACTTCGAGCTGAAGTACCTTACCTGGCCGTTCACCGACATCGAGAGCTTCGTCAAGTTGCGCGTCGATTCCAACAGGGACGAGTACCTTACAACCGGGCTCGAATACAAGAATCCCCCCTGGATCGGCGCCGAGGGACACCTCAAGATACGCCGCAGCAAATGGGAAACGTATATCTTCATGCGGCAGAACAGGTTTTGGATCCACGACGAGCCGCTCCTCGGCCTGGTCGATCAGAACAAGCTCAAGAACGACAACTGGGGACCCCAGTCGAGCGGTGTCCGCGCCGATTTCTGGGATATCAAGATCGGAAAGATCTCCGGTCTCGGCGGGACCGTGATCTACTCCGACGACGGCAGCACTTTTAACTGGACGGGCGATCCCGGCGGCAACATCGCCGACGGCACTGATAATTTCGTATTCAGGCTGCGGAAAAAATCATTCAGCGACCGCCTCGAGTTCGGCTCGACATTCCTCCGCAAGGATTGGACCAATACGGGTATATCCCGGCACTACCTCGGTACGAGCTTCAACGAGGTGCTCGCCTTCGATCTCTCCTTCTACCCGCGAAACGTCATTCGCACCGGCATGTCGTTCGGGCCGGTGAACCTCGAGAACTCGAGCTGGATAACCGAGTACGCCGTGAGCCGCGATCCGTTCCAGATCGAGACGAGCGAGATACGGAACAACGAGAACAGGTTCGCCTGGGCGAGCGAGGTGCGCAATATTCGAGTGTGGAACTTCATCTTCCACAGCAGCTACTTCGACATCGGCCAGAACTTCCGTGACTACATGTCGCGGAGGTTCGACGACGGCCGCGAGTTCAACCGGCGCCAGTACCACCTCGAGGGAATCCTCCTCTTCCCCAGGAAGGCGGTCACGGCGAGGGTGGCCTACGACCACTACAAGAAGCGGATCGTCGACGAGGAAGGCGGCGGGTTGAGGCCGACCTCGAATCTCTATACCGAGCTGTACATCGAGTTCATCAAGGGATTCAAGGGCAAGGTCTCATACAACCGGTGGCACGGATTCGACGGGGCGGGGGAGATATTCGATTTCTTCACCTATCCGAACCTCTACGCCGAGCTTTCCGTCGAGAACCGCCTGGCCAAGGTCAGAATCCAGGCGCGTATCCGGGACTTCGATACCTTCCGAGAGGTGTCGGCCTACGGATTCGATATGGAGTTCAACGCGACGGGAAAGCTCAAAGGGTATTTCCGTGTTCTGAACGTCAACGAGGAAACGGAGGCGCGAGCGACCGTCTTCGCGCAGCTTCGCTACGATATCGGGTACGGGGCGGAGTTCTTTATCGAGTACGGCAATCCCGGGTCGAGCGACAATCTCGTCAATACCGACAATTTCGTCAACGAGGGCTCGGGGGAACGTATCACCCACTGGTCGAAGATGTTCCTGAAACTGTACTTCTAGAGGGAAGGGCGATGAAAGCCGAAAAACGCAAACGAGGATACCGGACACGGAGAGGCCGGCACGGAAGGCCCGGCCGCATCGGTTTCGCAACCGGTCTGTGGCGGGCGCGGTGGCTGATACTGCCGGCCGTGCTGCTCCTGATCTACGCCACGGGGACCCACGGCGCCGTCGAAAAGGCCGACGGGGGGATCCGGTTCACCTACAACGATCCGGACGCCGGCCAGGTCCACCTCGCCGGTACCTTCAATAACTGGAGCACGACGGCGAATCCGATGACGAAGGACGACAAGGGGTACTGGACCGCAGTTTTATCCCTTGCGGCGGGCACGCACGAGTACAAGTTCATCGTCGACGGCGCATGGATCACCGATTTCGACAATCCGAACACGACGCCGGATCCGTACGGCGGCACGAATTCGGCCGTCGAGATAAACAACGCGGGCGAGATCGCCATCTCGGCGGTCGCCACGCCCACGTCGAACACGCCGCTCAGCTCGCAGGTCTATATCGGCGGCCGCTACCTATCACGCACGAAGGTACAGCGGGACGTCGAAGACGACCCGCGGTGGCGCATGCAGCGTCCGGTCCAGAACATCGATCTCAATTTCCGCATCACGATCAGCGACATGGTGCACGGGTACACGAGAATGCGCATCGACACGGAAGAGAATTTCCTCCAGCCGAACAATATCCAGCTGTTCCTCGACGAGGGCCACCTCGAGATCAATCCCGCCGCCTTCATGCTGAGGGGATACTACAACGAGGAGGTCCTCGCCTCCGGCGATCCGCTCCGCTTCATCGGCGACATCGATCTCGCCGGAACGATCTTCGACGATCACATCAAGGCCGGCAAGGGAACGGCCGGTGCGGCGATCGAGAGCAGACGGCTGGGATTCGATATCGCGGGATTCGTGGCAAACGTGCATGATTTCGACATCGACAACGATCCGCGCCTCTTCGACAATACGGGGACCGACCTCGCCCACGCCCGGGCGGCACGACGTATTTGGAAGATCACTCCCGGCGCGAACTTCTTCTTCGAGCGCAATCTCTGGTGGCTCGACTTCACCAGTCTCATCGGAACGACACCGGCCAATACCGGTCTCCCCCGCCTCGATGAGTATCTCGACCGCTCCAATGATCCGAGCGATTGGTTCGAATTCGAGGACAAGCTGTACCTGTTCGGTCCCGATCTCACGCTCCATCTTCTCGACGACGAGCTGCTGCCGCAGTTCGAATTCCTCTGGGGGGCCGTCGAGCAGGGATTCGTCACGAGCAACCGTTCGGGAATCAACCTCGACAACGGTCCGATCGACGTCCCGATCTTCGAGCGCGATGTGAGGATCATGCACGGATCGATACATGCCGGCCTCGTGGACAACCTCCCCATCGATATCAAGCATACCCGGTACGAGGTCTTCAACGAGAATGCGGGCGAGAGTTACCTCGCACCGGCATTCCTCCAGGATGAGGTCGCCAACAAGCATATATTCTTTCTCGGCAATTCGAATCCGGCGAATGTAACGATCAATTACAGCGAGGCGACGCTCGCCTGGAACGAGGAGGACATCGACGCCAGGCTCTGGATCGAACGGTACAAGAGCACGTACGAAATACCGTACAGCACCGGGAAGGCGTGGTTGTACGCGGTGTCCATTTCACCGGGGGTGCGCTGGAGGCCGATCGAGAGACTCGAGATCGAACTGGAGCACAGGTACCGGAACACCGCTATGAACGCATCGCTGCAAGCCGATCAGAAGGTGTTCGAAACGATCGGGAGGGGTTCCTACAAGGTGACGAATACCCTCTCGGCGATACTCGATATCAGGAACATTTACATAGACGATGAAGCGTACGATGACAATAAATCATACACGGCACCGTTCGTCGGCGTCAGGTACCAGCCGACACAGAAGGTCGACGTGGTTCTCGCCTACGGCGTCGATCCGCTCGACTTCAATATCGATTATGCGGGACGGCACACGGGACGGGACAACTTCAGGCGGGAATACCTGTGGGAACACGGCGGCTCCGTGCCCACATATTATGCGCTCGAGAGACCGCGGTACGCGGTGCCGGTTCCGGGGTATGCCTACCGGGAAGCCGAGGAGGCACTGGCGGACGCCAAGATGATCGTACTCAGGGTGATTTACAATTTCTAGACGGCCCGCCCGTGCGCTTTCGCCGCCGGAGGTGAAACGGTTATGCAGACGACAACCGCGAAAAGATTGATCCGAATATTTCTGGCGACCGCCCTTATGACAGCGCTGACACTCCCGCTCGACGGCTGCCTCTTTCTCCGCATTATCCGGAACCGCCTCCCCGCACCATATCCGGTGGAGAACGGGATACTCTTCCAGTACGAGGCGCCCTCGGCACGGTACGTGAACCTGGCGGGAAACTTCAACAACTGGTGCGGTACGCAGGGAGCGGGACGGTTCGATCCCACGGTCGATCCGATGTCCGACGAGGACGGCGATGGCATATGGACGATCGTGAAGCCCCTGCGGTCCGGCCGCTACCAGTACAAGTTCGTCATCGACCACGAGGCCCGCTGGGAGCTCGATCCGAGCAATCCCGACACCGACGAGGAGGGCGGGTTCACCAACTCCCTGATCATCGTCAAGTGACGTCCCGGGCGCAACACGTCACAGAGCCTACTGCGCGACGAGTATCACCCCGGAGAGCGGTTCCAGATCAAGCGTGATCATGCTGTCCTGAACCACGTACATACCGCCGCCGAGTTCATCGACGAGGCGCGTCCCATTCGCGAATCCGAACATATCGAGGTACAGCTCGACCGATCGCGGCTGCTCATCATTGTTGAGACCGACGACGATCCGGTTCGCACCGTCCTCCCGAAGGTACACGTACACCTTCCCCTCGGCGAGCACCGTCCTGAACGCGCCGGTCCTCAGCGCCGGATAGGCGCGGCGGATTTCGATGATCCTCCGGTAGTAGTCGTGCATGGTGGAGCGCCGGGGATTCCCCGCCCAGTCCCACGGGAAGGTCCGCCGGCAGTCGGGGTCCTTGCCGCCCTGGAGGCCCACCTCGTCGCCGTAATAGATCTGCGGTATCCCGACGTACGTCATCTGGAAGAGGGCGGCCAGCATGAGCCGCTTGTCGTCCTTCGCCACGGTGACGAACCGCTCCGTGTCGTGGCTGTCGATCAGGTTCATCATGACCTGCGTGGCCTGGATCGGATAGAGGCTCCGGCCTGGAGCGAGCTCGCGATCGAACTGAGCGGCGCTCCCCTGGCGCATCGCGAAGAACTTCAGCACGGGATCCCTGAAGTATTTGTAGTTCATCGTCGAGTGAAAGTACTCCGGTCCGAGCCACGGCATCGCGTTCCCCCAGATTTCGCCGATCAGAAAGGCGTCCGGATTCATCTCGTCGACCACCCGGCGGAATTCCTTCCAGAACCAGAACGGAACCTCGTTCGGCACATCGAGCCGGAATCCATCGATCCCGAGCCGGCCGATCCAGTACCGGGGAATTTCGAGGAGGTAATTCACGAGATCCGTATTCGGCCGTGCATCTGATATCTCGGTGATGTTGTTTTCCTGGGCATTGGGACGTGAGAGATCGTAGTTCAGGTTCGGATGAATGCCGAATCCCCACCAGCAGTCGTAGTAGTCGAGGGGATTCGGTATGTCCCCCTCGGGGAGCGGCCACCGCTTCCACTCGTACCAGTCCCAGTACTGCGACTCGCGGCCCTTCTTCCGACCGTCGAGAAAGGCGAAGTGCCAGTTTCCCGTATGGTTCAAGGCCATGTCGACGATGATCCTGATCCCGTGCCCATGGGCCTTTTCGACGAACTCCCTGAACGTCGCCTCGTCGGCGAAGTGAGGATCGATCTTCAGGTAATCGACGGTATCGTACTTGTGGTTGGAGCGCGCCTCGTTGAGCGGATTGAAATAGATGATCGTTATGCCCAGATCGGCGAGGTACGGCAACTCCTCCATGACGCCGGCGATGTCCCCGCCGTAGAACGAGTAGTAATCCGGTTTGCCATCCGTCCGGTACGGGCTCTTCGTGAGCCCGCTGATATTCTCCCACTGGCCGACGAGATGGAAGTACTCACCGTTCGTCTCGCCGCTCGAGGGAAGCTCGGCGGCTCCCTCGTAGTACGGCTCCGAGAAATCCTGGTCGTTCGACGTATCGCCATTACGGAACCGCTCGGGAAAGATCTGG
>DATKWS010000071.1:0-6301 GCA_035529435.1 Patescibacteria group bacterium | reverse complement strand
CGGACCGAGACGAGGCGCCGATCGAGATCGAACGGTACGATGACGAGGGTAACTATCTCGGGGGGGGATTGGCGGATGCAACGGTGAAGTGGAAACTGAGCCCCCGGCTCGGCGCTTCTTACCCGATTTCCGATGATAGTTACCTGCATATGCAGTACGGACATTTCTTCCAGATGCCTTCCTTCGATTACCTCTACGAGAACGAGAAGTTCAATGTGGGAGGGTACTGGCTCCTCGCCGGAAACGCCGACCTCGAAGCCGAGAAAACCGTCGCATACGAGATCGGGGTCAACCATCTGTTGAGCACCAATACCGCCGTCGATGTCACCTTCTACTACAAGGACATCACGGACATGTTCGAGACGGTGACCGTCGGTCCGGAGGCTGTATCCAATCCGCAGAGCGAGGCGAATTACGTTACCTTCATGAACATTGGGTATGGAAACGTCCGGGGATTCGAGATCAACCTCAGGAGGCGCCAATTCAATAACTGGCACTATCACGGAGCCTACACGTTCATGGTTGCAAAAGGCTTCAGCTCGAACGTGGTGGAGGGATTCCTGAGAAGGTTCGAAGTCGAGGAGTTTCCAACGCAGCAGTTCTACCTCGATTGGGACCGGAGGCACTCGTTTCTGCTCACCGGGGGATACGGCATTGCAGGCAATTTCAGTGTCAATGCGACGATCAACTACGCGACGGGTGCTCCATACACCGATCCGGGCAAGTTGTCGAAGAAACCGGCACGCAACAACACACGTTATCCCTCGATAAGCAGCGTCGATCTGGAAATACACAAGATATTCGATATCTTAGGACTGGATACGGATCTCTACCTCCGCGTCACCAATCTCTTCGACCAGCGGAACCTCGTAGCATGGGACGACACGAATCAGGATTTCAGGAATTGGCTGATCGCCAATCCGGGCGATTATCTCGGGCCATTCGGCGACTATACCATCTACGCCCCGCCGAGAAACGTGGTCGGCGGGGTCAAGGTGAGCTTCTAGAGAACGGGAGGATGATACGCCATGAAAACGGTGCTGTGTCTGCTCGTCGCGACCTGCCTCATCGCAATCTGCTGGGGCGGGAGCGATGCAAGAATCAATCAATTGAAACGGGACAAATTGATATCGTTCGCCGAGGGAAGGCAGGGGGATGGATACGCCTCCGCCCAGGGCGACGAATTTTTCAACGATCTCCATATCGGCGCCTTTTGGCTTCCGGCCATTTCGAACAAGGGATACATCGGCTTCACGAATCTCTCGGCATTCTACCCCGGCGGTGGAGATCAATCCAATCTCTGGCAGGCCGGCATGTGGGCGGGCGGGTACGTGGAGGGCCGGGAATTCGCATGGCGGTATCTCGGCTCTGATGGCTTTTTCTCCGATCCGGCCAAGTACGATACGCTTGGCGAGCAGGCAGTGGTCGAGACGGAGGCGGATTTCGGGTTCCCCTATCCGTATCGCCGTTTGACGGTGCACGTCAACACCGCCGCAAAGCCGGAAGCGCAGGACGGTACGGACGGCGATATGGGCCTGGATGTCACGTACCAGTGGCACCAGTGGGGGGTGGAAGGATTCGATCAATGGGTGTTCGTCCACGTCACGATCGCATTCTCCAAATCGATCGACGGTTTCTGGTGGGGCTGGATGAGCGATTGCGATGTCGGTGACGTGAACGTTACCGCGCCCCATTTCGACGATTTCGCCGGTTGGGACGAAACCTACCGGTTCGCCTACATGCGGGATTGGGATTACGATCCCCTGCCGGGACAACGGGAAGCGGCTACGACGGCCGACAGCCTCTTCCTCTCACCCAACGCGATAGGGCAGATACTCCTGGCGGCTCCCCCGGTGAGAGGGCCGATAACCGCTGCTCCGGACAAATTACAGAAATGGGTGTCCAAGAACTACTGGGACTGGAACAACGAAGTACCGACGATCCAAAACGCGTACGAACGGCTCACGGGGACATGGGAGAATTCGTTTCCCTCGAAGGACGATTTCGATTATCGGATTCTGAACGGCATCGGTCCCTACGACGTCTCTCCCGGCGATGTCGCCCATTTCTGGATGGCATACGTGATCGGCGAAGGATACGACGATGATTCGCATGCGACGTTCGGTCTCGGCAACTTGATCGAGCACGTCAAGGCTGCTCAAGAGTTTTTCGACGGAGGAATGGTCATTCCGGCGTCGGCAATCCCGCCGCAGACGCCTGATCTCGATCCGGATTTCGAGGTCGATGTGATTGCCGATCGGCTCCATGTGCACTGGGCGCCGTACAACGGCATCTCAGGAGGCACGCCGGCGGACAGCTTCATCGTGTACACGAGCACGATCGGCAAGCTGGGTCCATGGAACCGTTACGCCGCATTCGATAATACGGTCACGGAAACGACGGTACAGTTGATACCCGGTTTTTACACCTACGTGTGGGTTCAGGCCTACAATGCGACGCTGGAGATCGGGAGCAACCCGTGGGCCCTTTCGAGCCGTCTTTACAAGATCGATGAATTGGGTGTCCTCAGGGCCAACGAGAATACCATCACGAGCGTGATCGGCAACACGCTCACCGAAAGCGATCTGGATGCGATAATTGTGGCTCCGAATCCCTACATCGGTTCCAATGAAGGGGAGCTCGCCGAATACGGGACGCTTCTCGGTTTCCATCATCTGCCCGAGCGGTGCACGATTTACATATACAACCTGCTCGGTAACCTCGTGGATATCATTCACCACAATTCTTCCTCGGGGTCGGAGTTCTGGGATATGACGACGAGATCACGGGAATCCATTTCTTCCGGCCTGTACATCTACCGGGTCAGGGATGAATTCGGAAACGAGAAGGCCGGAAAATTTGCAGTCATCAAGGGCCAGCGCTAGTCTCTCGCCCAAGCAAAAGGGAGGGAACGGGAATGAAACGAATATTCATTGCGGCAATTCTCCTCGGTGTTATGACGGGGATTGCGGGAGCACAGACGAGTGACAGGGCGGGGAGCGTCGGGGCGCTGTTTCTCAAGCTGGGCATGAGCCCGCGGGCCGCTGCCATGGGCAACACGTACATCGGAATTTCGGACGATGTTACCGGCGTGTTTCTCAATCCCGTCTCGATCGTCAATCTCGAGGGGTACCAGTTTTTCGTATCCGAGCTCGAGTATCTCATCGACATGAGGGCCGTCGCCGGCGCGTTCTCCTTTCCGATGCCGGAGGTGATCGGCGGCAGGGGCGCCGTTCATTACACGGGTTTTCTCTCCGGTGACATGAAAATGACGACGGCACGTGATATCGACGGCATCCTGATGAATAGAGATTTCAGCTGGAACGAGCTCGCAGTCGGTATTACGTACGCTCGATCGTTCACCGATCGATTCTCTATCGGTGCGAGTATAAAATACGTAAGAACCGATGTCGCCGATTTCTACAGCCAGACGGTGGCCTTCGATGTCGGGACGATATACCGGACGGGATTCCGCAATCTGCGACTGGGAATGTCGGCGACCAACTTCGGCCCCGACATGAAATTCAACGGCATGTACGATAATACCTACATCAGCAGCATCTGGCAGGTTTCGGTGCCGGAGGAGTACGGATATTACCCGTTGCCCATATCCCTGCAGGTCGGGATCGCGGATGAGCTGATATTGAATGATGATTTTCGCTTAACGGGGGCGATCGATTACAGCCATCCGAACGACCTTGCGGAGAGGGTCCATGTGGGAGCCGAATTCGCCTATGACGAGATGTTCTTCGTGCGGGGCGGATTCTTCATGGACATGGATGAGAGCGATGTCGAGGATCCCATCGATCCGGGCGACAAGGCGCTCGACAGGTTCATGGAGTTCCGTTTCGGTGCGGGATTCCGGATCAGCAATATCATGCTCGACTACGCGTGGCAGGATATCGAATCGCTGGGCAGCGTTCACCGGTTCGCGGTGGGATTTCGGTTGTAGATCGCGCGGAGGACGTCCGCAGTTTTTTACGCGCGAGGTGCCGCCCGGCGGTTACGGGGATTATAATGACGGTGACCGTTTCATCGAAGAAATTCGTGCCTGTCGAAGCGCTAAGTGCTATACTATATGTACGGGTGGGTAATCCTCCAAACATACTCGGTGCGGTCGGATTGAGATGATCCACATTGGACCATCCGGCCGGCTGCTCGATATCGGTAAGGCAGGGAGGTGCCGAGATGAGGGTGCCACTTCTCATTGCCGCGATCCTCACGATCGCTCCCGTTTGCTCTGCCGCTCCGCCGCCCCAGTACGGCACGATATGCATCTACGCGGACGAGGGCCGAAGCGTCCGGGAGGTGTACAATCCCGGCGGTATCCATGAGTTCACGATCTACCTGTTTTGTCAACCCAGCGTCAATGGATTGCTCTGTGCCAGATTCGGCGTGAAATTCCCGCAGAATATCACACAGGGCGAGTTGACGGTCAATCCGGCGGTGGACCAGTGGTCGGGAGAGCTCGGGACCGGGGTCACCGCCTGTTTCGAAGAGTGCCAGGAGCGCTGGGTCTGGACGCACAAGCAGACGGTGCTCCTCACCGATTCCCACCCGTCGAAGATATACATCATAAGTCCGACCTGGGGCGGATCTCCTTATTTCATGAATTGCGGGGACGACGATGATAATGTTGAAATTTTCTCTATTTGCGGTCCTTTTTTACTCAACCAGCCCGAGCCCGATAGGGAACCACCGGTGATCGAGTCGGTGGTCGATGACGGCCCGCTGCGGGTCGAGATACGTTTCAACGAGTGCGTTTCCCCGGTGGAGGCGCGGGACGAGAACCGGTACGAGGTATACGAGCTCGAGTCCCCCGCGGATACGGTGCCGGTCGAGGGCGCCGTTCTTCTGATGGGAGGGCGGAGTGTTCGCCTCTCGCTCGGGGATTCACTCCGGCTGTGGGGGAGTTACGCCGTGCGCATGGGCGGAATACGCGATCTCGCGGGGAACGCGATGCCCGCGGGAACGGAGGAGTATTTCATTCTCACATCCCCTACGTCGTCCAGCCGGATGGGTTTGTATCTCGACGAGTTCCGGACCGGCAACTGTGTGGACGGAACCGGATCGTACACGTTCGATATCTGGGTGATGTGCCGTCCGGGAGAAGCCGGTCAGATGTGCGCCGAGTTCTCCGTTGATTATCCCGAGAACGTGATTCCATTGGAAATCATTCCGAACGATAATCTGGTCGCCGCGTCGATGGGCGATCCGGCCGGAGGGATCAGCGTGTGTTACTGGCACTGCGCGGTGGATTGGAACTGCCCCTTCCGCCAGTCAATCCTTGTAACCGATTCCTCGCCCACCGTGATCGAGATCACCCCGCATCCGGATACCGGCGAGTCATGGTTCGCCAATTGCGCCCCCGGTTACCCGACCGAACGGATCGCCTGCATTTCGAAGATACTGGTAAACAGCAGCAACCATCCCCTCGCCCTGACGGGAGCCCACGCATACAGCGAGCGGACGCTCATCCTCGCCTTCAGCAAGCCGGTGGATGATCGGACGGCCGAGGACGTTTCGCATTACGAGGTTTTCGAAGGGGGACCCGACGGTGAAACGATCGCGATCGATGGCGCCGTCCTGATGGGTGATCGCCTCAACGTGAATCTCCGGCTCCGCGATGACCTGCGTGACGGGTGCCGGTACACCGTGCGCATCCATGGAGTGGAGGATCGATCGGGGAACACGATTTCAACGGAAAACGAGGTTACTTTCACATTCGGCTCCGAAGCGGCGGAAATCGCTCCGCGGCCGCTCGCGCTTTATCCGAATTTCCCGAATCCGTTCAATCCCAGCACAACCATCGATTTTTACCTGCCGGCCGCCTGCCGCGTGCGCCTCGAGATATTCGACGTCGCGGGAAGAAAGGTCGTCGGGCTCATCAACGATGATAGGGAGCCCGGCGATCATACCGTGGAGTGGGACGGGAAAGACGCATCGGGCGGTGTTGTCCGCTCCGGCGTCTACTTCTGCCGCCTGCGGGCGGGGAGAGAGGTCGCGACGCGCAAGATGGTGCTGCTCGAATAGCGTTCTGCCATTTGCCCGTGCCGGGCCCTACTCCTTGTACGTATGGAAGATCCAGTCCTTCTTCGTCTTCACCTTGGTGTGACAGTCGATGCACCCCTTCATTTTTCCCTCGCCGAGGACCGTTCCGTCGGGTGTATATTTCACCCAGAACCAGTCGCCGCCCTCCGGATTGAATCCTGTTACCTTGTACATCGGGGTCAGGGCGACGAGTTGCTTCTCGCCGTTGTAGTTCTCCTTCATGATGATCGCGCCGTCGGGAAGAACGTCC
>DATKWS010000070.1:0-24356 GCA_035529435.1 Patescibacteria group bacterium | reverse complement strand
ATTTAAATGTCCTCGGCAGATGCCTATTTCCGCCGATTTACAGACAGCGTTTGGCATCCGATACTGCTCATTTCGTTTTCAAAATGTCAGGGGGGGATTTATGAGCCTCATTATCCGGCCCTGGCAGATATTTCTCCTCGGTCTGTCCGGGTGGATTAATCGCCAGCAACAGCATATGATCGAGTATCTGATCACAGAGAATCTGGTCCTCAAAGAGAAACTCGGGAAGAAGCGAATCCTTCTCAGCGACGATCAGCGCCGGCGCTTGGCCGTTAAGGGCAAGAATTTGGGACGCAAGCTGTTGCTGGAAATTGCGACCATTGTGACTCCCGATACGATCTTGCGGTGGCACCAGCAATTTGTCGCTCAGAAATGGGACTATAGTTATCGACGAAAAAAGAGGCCGGGGCGACCGGCAGTATCAGATGAAGTAAGGCAATTTGTCCTTCAGATGGCCCGTGATAATCCGTCCTGGGGATACGACAGAATTCAAGGAGCTCTGAACAATCTTGGTTATAAAATATCCAACACAACTGTGGGGAACATTCTCAGAGCCAACGGCTTTGAACCGGCACCGGAGCGTAAGCGACAGACTGCGTGGCAAACGTTCCTGAGAGCCCACGGGGATGTGCTGGGAGCAATCGACTTCACGACGATCGAAGTGTAGACAATAGGTTGCTTGGTCACCTTTTACTTGCTATTCGTGATGGAGGTTGTCACGCGTCGTGTTCGCTTCCCTCCACGAAGTCCGAATTTGAACGCACACGTGGAACGTTTCCACCGCTCGCTCAAGGAAGAGTGTCTCAATCGAACGATCTTTTTCGGTGAGAAATCGCTACGGAACGTAATCACCAGGGACTCGCGAATCGAGTGATCGAACCGAGGGAGGAAATCAGCCGACGTGAGGGCAAGGTTCTTTGTCGTGAACGGCTCGGCGGTATGCTGCGGTACTACTATCGCAAGGCTGCATGAGGACGGATACTCGAGCGTTCTTTCTGCAAGTGGTACGCACGGACCGCATGAGCGCCTCGCATCTCACCTGACCAGCTAATCGTCTGGGCGTGTTCGATTCCGCCACGATATCGTCCGAGATTCGACAAACATGTTCGATGTAACATTTGATCATCATAGAGTTTGGCGGTCGGTTGAGCTTCTTTACCTTACGGGAGTTTTCAAAAGGGACAGCTCCATCAGGGCGCTCAGATATCGAATCCGATGAGGAGCTTGATCGAGGCGGCCCCTACAACGCTGTAGAAGAGGAAGATCAGGAGCCAGTTCACCCTCCAGAAGAGGAGCGGGTAGGAGGCGTGGGGATAGTCGACGTGCACGTACTCGATCTCCGAGCCCTCGGGGATCGGGGGCATGCCGGGATGGAGGAGCGGCTCGAGCGATTTTGCGCCCCTCGTGCGGCCGATCATCCTGTAGGCGGGTTCCGCGACGAGTTGCACGGTATACTCCCGAGTGCCGATCGAGAGTGTGGCCTCGTGCGTGCCGGCTTCCTCGATCCGCACCCGCCAGCTGATCTCGTTCGTGCCCGGTATGCGCACGGGCCCCGCATCCACCGCAGCGCCCGGGCCGCAGGTGAGGGCGGCGTCCGTTTCGTGCGGGTCGGCTCCGCCAGAGAGCCGGACGGTCAGGACGGTCGCCTCGCCCACGGGCAGGTGGCTAGCCCCGTAACGTTCGTCGAGCTGCGTGATGAGAAGGATCATGGGAATGACGAGGACGAGGACGGGCGGTAGGATCGAACGCATGTAGAGGACATTCGACCAGAGAGACTGAAAGAAGGCGGTGAAGACGGTGCGGAGGCTGTCCTGGTAGATACGCATCTCGTATATGTATGATCTGAAACGTGCCTTGGCGGTACGGATCCTCCGGCCGCTGGTCGTCGCCTTGAAGACGAGCGCCATACCGACGCCCGAGAGGAGCGAGAGCCATACGAGCCCGAGCGTGTGGCGTTCGGCGCCGAAGGGCGCGACGAGCAGGTCGAGGACAAGAGTTATGATCTTCGAGATGTATTCCATTCCAGAAAACACTTCCGTTGCAGGTTACATATTTGTGCTCACTCCCCCGGGCCTCATCGAACACCACACTGGATCTTCCCGCCCGATCATCGAGCGGGATGAGCCGGCACAGGATCAGGAGATGTAGCCGAGTCCCTCGAGCTTCTTTCTGATCTCCTCCTCGTCCTGCTTCTCCCCGCCATCTCCTGAAGCAACCTCCCGCTCGAGGATGTGGATCACGAATTCCTCTACGGACGAGTAGCCCCGCTCCCCGGCGATCTTCTTCAGTTTGCCATAGAGCTCTCGGTCGATCTTGATCTTTGGGCCGAACATCCTCAACTCCTTTTATGACATAGCGTTAAATGATCTCCCTGCTCGAGGTCGGCATGTCCGCGGAATCGATCCCGAAGAGCCGGAGGATCGTCGCGGGGAAGTCGGTCAGGCGGGGGTCCCCCACCCGCAGCCGCCTGTTCGTAACGAGGATGCCCGGGATCTCGTCGGGCGCCATGCAGTGATCGCCGCTCCACTTGCTCAGGTTCAAGCTTATCGTCTCGTCTGCGATCTCCCCGAGGGCCGACTGGTCGCTGCAGCGGTACCCGCTCCTGTAACCGATCACGAGATCGGGGGCGTTCGATGTTTCGTTTCCGTGATAGACCTCGCTCGTCCGGTAGACGCTCTTGATCGGGCGCGCTCCCGTGTCCGGGTCCCTCAGATCGAGGAGCCGGACAGAGAGCTCCGCCACGAGCTCCTCGTACTCGGCGCCGGGGCGCACGATGCCCTTGCCCTCGCGGCCGCGAAGGTTCACGTAGAGGCTGTTGATACCGAGGGCGTAGGCCCTGGTCTTGCGCCAGTGGGCATCGGCGAGGATTGTGGCCCTTCGGGGCGAAGCACCACGCGCGAGTTCGATGTATCCGTTCTGCAGGAGCCAGGTGTTGAGATTGACATGCCTGTAGTAGGGAGCGAAGCCGTGATCGCTCATCACGGCGATCGTCGCATCCCTCGGAATGCGCTCCAGGACATGCGCGACGATGCGGTCCATCTCCGTGTAGTACTCCTCGATCTGGCCGCTGTGACGTGCCGCCTCCGGCGTATGGTTCGGGTGGTTCTCGTCCATGCAGCGCCAGAGGACGTGCTGGCCGAGGTCGAGAGTGGATATGTAGAAGAAGAGGAATCCTCCCCGGTACCCGTCGAGGGCGAAGCCCAAGAGCCTCTTTCGTTCCTCGAGGACGATGTCCGACTGGCGTATGTATTCTGCGTCGTTCAAGACTCCCCACTCGAGGGCCTTTGTGTCCTCCGCCATGCCCTGCGTGTAGAAGGGGCCGATACGCTTGTCGATCTCGGATGCGAAATCGCCCGGGGTCGAGACGGGAAGCGCTGGACTCGAGGGATCGATGTTGAGGGGCGAGACGTAGAGCCTGAAGTATGGCTCGATCGATTTCAGATAGAACCTGCAGATCCCCTTCAACTTGTGAAACGGGCCGATGACATCGAACGGGATCCGGGCCCAGCCGCTCCACTCACCCTCCTTCAGTATCAGCGCTGTGCCGCCGACGGTGATTCTCGCGGCTCTGCTGATCCGGTCGATGTGCACGGCGAAGGGCGCCCGCAGCGGCGGCCGCTCCTTTCTCAGCGTGTTCTCGGGGCCCACGAGCTCGCCATCGACCTTTCCATCCCGCACCGTCACGGGGTAGATCGCGCCGCCCGAGACCTGCATCGATGAGAACTGTGGATCGTCCGTGTAGAAGGAGAAGGTTCCGTACGTTCCGACGAGATCGGGCGTTCCGAGACCGGAGAGGGTCCGCCCGTCGCATTCGGTGGGAGGGAAGTTGGAAGGTATCTTGTATATCTGATACGGCACATTGCGCCGGTCGAGCATCTTCCAGAACGGGGTGCCCTTTCTGAGCAGCACAGCTTTTCCCGAGGAGATCGGGATCGTCCAGTCGCCCAGCGTGATGACTCTGGGCGGTTCGTTGACATGGGAGAGGCTGAAGACCGGCATGTAGGTTTCCGGGTTCCTGTGCACGAAGTCGAAGATCCCGTGGCCGCCCGGATCGTGACCCGTGATGAAGCTCGACCAGGCGACGGGGCTCTGCGGCGGGATCGTCGTCCCGAGCGGCGAGAAGGAGCCCTCGTCCATGAGCCGCCGGAAGGTCGGCATACGGCCCATCCTCACGAACCGCTCGACGAGATGGGGATCCATCCCGTCGATGCCGAGCACGACGACGCTTCTGTCGTATCCGCCGGCAAGAGCCGAGGCGATGGGGAAGGAGCCCCAGTCGAAAGCGAGCGCGGCCGCCCCGCCGAGCAGGTATCTCAGGAAGTCGCGTCTGTCCAGTTCACTCATCTGTCGTTCTCTCCAGGGATGTGCATTCTCACGCCCGCCCGTCTTTCGATGACCTTTCCGATCCGCCCTCCGGGCCGAAGAGATCCCTGCCGGTCATGTAGCCCGGTGGATCGATCCCGAAGAGCCGGAGTATCGAGGGAGCAATATCTACTATATTCGGGTTTTCGGTGCTGCACTGCAAGTTCGAGAAGAGGATACCGGGGACGAGGGCGGGGTCGATGCAGTGGTCCCCGCTCCAGCTCCGCGTGTTGTCCTCGATCACGGCATCCCACTTCTTGCCCCTCGCGCAGTTCCACGATATCCGGTACCCCTCGGCGAACCCCACGATGAGGTCGGGTCCGCAGCTCCGGTAGGGACCAGTGAACTCCTTTTCGGGATTGAAGATACGGCTCATGACAGGGTTGCCCTCCGGTCCGTCCGCGAGGGAGAGGAGCTTCGATGCGATCTCCTCCTTTAGGGGTCCGGCGTCTACAGCCCGGATGATCCCCTCACGCTCGCGCCCCAGCCGGTTGATGTAGATGCCGCCGAGGCCGAGAGCGAAGGCCTTCGTTCTGGGCCAATCGACATCGACCAGGTACTCTCCACCCGTGGCCTGTTCCTTCCAGGTGAGATAACCGTTCGCGGCGAGCCATGCGTTGATATCGACGCCCCTCCGGAATGATTTGAATCCGTGATCGCTCATGACGAGAAGCGCCGTGCCGTCGTCGACGAAGGAGCGGGTTTTTCCGAGGAGCCTGTCCATCTCGCGATACATCTCGTAGAGCGCCTCTCGGTGCGTTCTGATCTCGTCTGAGTCGCTGTCGCCCAGGGCGAGATACCTGAAGAACATGTGCTGCATTCTGTCTGAGAGATCGAAGACGCATGCGGTGAGCCCGCGCCGCATCCTCCGGAGCGCATCCAGGAACATCCGCTCGCGTTCCCGGTGGAAGAGGTATGCCTGCTCGATGAAGGCCTTCCCGTCCAGTACATGCTCGTTCACCGCCCAGGTGTCTTCTGCGAGTCCCAGCGTGCCGAAGGGTCCCTGGCGCTTTGCGAGATAGACCGAGTAGTAGCCCGGGTGGGAGACCGGCATCGCAGGTTTCTCGGGATCGATGTGTATCGGAGAGACATAGAGACCGAACGGTTTCTCGAGGTTCGTTATGTAGAAGCGGGCGATCCCGCGCAGCGTGACCCCGGGGGCCGCCTTGAACGGGAGATGGATCCAGGGCGAGTACTCGCGCTCCGCGAGAAAGAACCGCTCGGGGGAGATCCGTATCTCCGCTCCGCCCTGCGCCCGGTTGATCCGTATCTCGAGTGGAAGCGAGAGTGTTCCGTCCGAGACGGGATTTTCCGGGCCCGGGAGCGATGCATGCAGCGTGTCGCCTGCACGCTCGAGCGGTATGACGAGGCCACCGATCTTCTCGTCCCGGCCGCTCTTCTCGCTGCCACCCGGCCTTTCGTCTCGATCGCTTTGCCAGTCCCGGTCGTCATTATCGCCGCTCTCCGTGAAGTAGGTGAAGGAGCCCATCGTCCCGCGGAGATCCGGCACGCACATCCCCGAGAGCATCACGCCGTTGAACCGTTCGGGCGGAAAGGTGATCGGCACGCGCAGGATCGTGCTGAAGATCCCGTACTCGCTCAGGACCTTCCAGAAGCTCTTGCTCTTTCGCAGGGACCTGACGCTCCCCCCGCGGAGGGGGATCCTGAAGGGTCCCAGCCTCAGATGGCGCTTGGTGGCCGTCACGCGGCTCGACGAGAGGACAGGGGCGTAGGTCGAGGGGTCGCGCGCGAGGAAATCGAATATACCGTGTCCCGAGGCGTCGGTGCCGGTGCTGAATGAGGACCAGGCGACGGGTGACATCGCCGGCGTCGAGGTGCCGAGCCGTCGGAAGGATCCGATCGATGCGAGGCGAGAGAAGTTGGGCAGCTCGCCCTTAGACATGAGGCGCTCGCATATCACGGGATCCAGGCCGTCGAGTCCAAGGACGATCACCTTCTTCACGCGGGGCGTGCCCGGAATCCTCTTCCGCCTGATGCGCTTCACGATCATACGCACCGGGTAGGTCAGTACGGTGAAGAATGCGGCAAAGAAGGCTATGACGAACGAGAGGAAGGATGTGACGAGGGCGAAGCCGGCGCCCGGGCCGATGTAGGCATGAGCCGCCGCGGGGAGGCATAGAACGAGGCCGGCCGCAAGGAGCATGAGGCGCAGGGCCTTCGCAGTGCGCACACCGAAAGGCTGCTCACGAACCGCGCGGGTCTCTTCGGTATCATGGTCGTATTGCTGCATTGTCCTATATCTCGACCCCGAGGCTTCCCGTGATCTTTGCCGGCACATCTATGATGTTGAGCCCGGTCCCGGCACCGAGCACCGATCCGTCGAGCGAGAAGAAGAAGGCGTCATCCCAGGTGTGCATCCCCTGGAAGCGGCGCTCGCCGAATATGCTGGCGGCGTCCGGCCGTCCCTTCAGATCGTAGCCGTGCCTCGGAACGAGGAGCAGGTCGGGCCCACGTTCGGCGAAGGGTCCCGAATAGGCCTCCTCGCGCGTGAAGGTCCGCCGGATGACACGTTCTCCCTCGTGCTCCAGACGTTCGAACACGGCTACCAGCTTCTCGAGTAGGGCCTCTGCCTCTCCTTCGGCCACCGAACCCTTCGAAAATCTACTCTCACGATTCAGGTATATCCTCGCGGGATCCAGGGCGAAGGCCTTGGTGCTCTCCGTGATCCCTTCGAGCGATGTTACGCCCCCGGGCAGATCGAGGAATCCCGCCTTGCGCAGGATGGCATTTACGTTGACCTCCCTCTTCACCCCGCAGAAGCCGTGATCGCTCAGGATGAAGAAGCGGTTCTCGACGCCGCTCCTTTCACCCCATTCATGGATATGATGGATGAGATCGTCGACCCGCCGGTAGTAGGCGAGGAAATCCCCGTGATGGGGATGGCGTTCGTCCTCGTATGCATCCCACATGAAATGATGAAGCCGGTCCGTGCCCGTGACGACGATCTCCATCAGGTTCCACCGCTCGCTCTCCCAGAGGAGATCGACGGCCGCCCGCCTCGCATCGAGCAGCGCCTGGAGCTCGGAAAAGAGCGCGTCCGGAGCTTCCTTGCATCTCTCCGTATCGATATCGATGCGGTAGCCGATTCGCTCCAGTTCGTGGAGGTAACGAACCGGGGTGATCGATCTCGCGAGATCGATAGCGACGAATCCGCTTACGAGGACTCCGGGGATGGGGCGTGCCGGGTAGGTGGAGGGCTGGTTGACGACGACACTCCTCATACCGCTCTCGCCCAGCCTGTCCCAGATGGTCGGTGTCTTCAGGTCGCTGAAGGAGGGGAAGCGTATTCCGTAGCCCTCCTCCTTCAGGTCGGTGAAGCCGAAGATGCCGTGCTCGCCCGGGTTCCTGCCCGTCATGAAGGTCGACCAGCTCACCGACGATATCTCGGGGAGCGTGACGGTCATCGGCTCGATCCGTCCCCGGGAGACGATCTCCGCGGTCCCCGGCATGACACCCGAATCCATCAACGAACGCAGCAGCGAGTAGGGGACGCCGTCGAGCCCGACGACGCAAGCCCTCTTCTGTTTCCTGCCGAAGAAAGTTCTAGCCATCTCTACAGGTATCCCAGATCCTTGAGGCGGGCCTTTATCTTCTCTTCCTCTTCCTTGGAGTATTCACTCTCGGCTGGGGCGCCCGGGACGAGACCCATGAGCTCGAGGGTGCGGATGATCTTGTCGGTGCTCTCCTCGACCGTCTCCTTGTCCGATTCGATCAGGATCTCCGGGTTCTCCGGCTCCTCGTACGGGTCGCTGATGCCGGTGAAGTTCTTTATCTCGCCCGCGATCGCCTTCTTGTACATCCCCTTGATGTCGCGCTCCACGAGCGCCTCGACGGGCGCCTTGACGTAGATCTCGACATACTTTTCTATCGCATTGCGGTTCTCCTCCCTGATCGCCCGGTAGGGTGAGATCGCGGCAGCGATCGCGGCGACCCCGTTGCGGCTGAGGAGCTTGCAGACATACCCGATGCGCCTGATGTTCGTGTCCCGGTCCTCCTTGCTGAACCCGAGCCCTTTGCCCAGGTTCTGTCTCACCTCGTCTCCGTCGAGGAGCTCCGCGTACATCCCCCGCTCGAGGAGGATGCCGAGAACGCGCTCCGCAAGTGTCGATTTGCCGGAGCAGGGAAGCCCGGTAAACCAGAGAGTGAATCCTTTCATTGATGTCTCCTGATGATAATGTCCGTAACCTGTTCTTCCGCTTCCATTGAATCCGTCGTTTCATGCACCCGCCGGCCGCTGTCGTTCGCTCGGCCCAGCCGTGCGCCTTACAGCACCTTACCTGTCATGTCGTCCGGCACCTCGATCGAGAAGAAGTCGAGGATCGAGGGGGCGATATCGTAGATCGAGTATCTGCCCGCGCCCGCCGGGAGCGTTTCTCCGCCGGCGGGTAGCGTCTCTCCGCCGGCCGCCGCTTCCTCGGCCCCGCGCCCGTCCCCGGCCTTCTTTTCCCCGCGGTTGTACCAGGCGAAGACGCCCTCCTGCGCGTGGTTGGCGTCGTCGGGTCCCGTATCGTTCTCGAATACGTGTATCCGTCCGCCGTAGCCGACGCTCCCGACGCTCCTCCAGTCCAGGTCGCCCAGGTAGACGATGAGATCGGGGGGGATGTTCCGGCACTCGCGGTAGATCTCTTCAGGGATGAACACCCTGGTGCCGATATTGTTTCCCTTGTCGTCCGTCAGTGCCTCGAGCTTCGCCTTGAGCCGCGAGCGGAAGCTCTCGAGTTCGGAGGGCTGGATGACGCCCTGGGGCTCGCGCCCGGAGACGTTGAAAAAGATCCTCGCGTAGTAGCCCCCCTCGCCCCAGACCTTTGTCTTCTTCCAGTCGATCATCGAGGGCCTGAGCGGCGTGGGCTCCGATGGGGATTCCTTCAGGGCGAGCACCCCCTCGTTCATGAGGAACTCGTTGATGCAGATGCCGCCGTGCATCGTCTTCGCGCCGTGGTCCGAGACGATCATGACGGAAGTATCACCGTCCAGGCATTCGAGAACCCTGCCGACTTCCTCGTCCAGGTAAAGATAATATCGGCGGATCACATCTTCAAATTCGTTCCCCTTCTCGTAGAGCCGGTGATCGCGGTCGTAGAACCGCCAGAATGCGTGATGTATCCGGTCGGGACCCATCTCGACCATCATGGCGAAGTCGTAGTCCTCGCTGGTGAGCAGATGGCGGAAGAGCCTGAAGCGCCTCTCCGTCATCGTGTAGATCTGTTCGAGCAGCGCGGCCTTCTCCTCCGTCCTGAAATCCTTCACATCGATGATGTATTCGCCGCCGGAGAATCCGTCGATGTCGAGGGCGAGCTCCGCGGGGTAGGTGAAGGTGGAATCCCTGCCCGGCGTCAGGAAGCCCGAGACCATCACGCCGTTCAGCGGCTTCGGCGGATAGGTCTGCGGGATGCCGACCAGTATCGAGCGTAGGCGGTTGCGCGAGAGATGGTTCCAGACAGTCTTCGCCTTGACGGCGCCCGAGTTGACGACGTAGAGCTCCTCGTAGGCGCGGCTCTTCCTGTTGCGGAAGCCGTAGAAGCCGAGCATGCCCGGGTCGTACGAGGTCATCATGCATGACCAGGCGGGGATCGTGATCGGCGGGACGATCGAGACGAGGTTGCCCCAGAGGCCTCCGCCGAGGAGCCGCCTGAAGTTGGGCATCTCCTTCAGCCAGTCGCCGTAGAGGAACTGCGGCGTGAGGCAGTCGAGACCGATGACGACGAGTTTGTTCGGCATTTCCTGTTTCCCCCCGGGGCCATGCGCCCCGGTTCGGCGGTCATTTCACCGACCGGTAGTATCGTTCCAGTACCTCGGCGACTTCCCCGCGCGTGAACTCGGGCGGCAGGCTCTCACCGCGGCCCAGCATCTCCCTCACGCGCGTGCCGCTGAGGAACAGATGATCCTCCTTGCCGTGCGGGCATGTCTTGGGGGATGACATCGTGCCGCATGTTCTGCAGAAGAATGCGTGCTCGAACATCATCGGCGTGATATCGAGCTCCCCCGGCTCGAACTCGAAGAAGATGTTCTGTGCGTCATATGTACCGTAGTATGATCCGACCCCTGCGTGATCCCTGCCGACGATGAAGTGGGTGCAGCCGTAGTTCTTTCTCAATATCGCGTGGAAGATCGCTTCCCTGGGCCCCGCGTACCTCATGGCGGCGGGGAAGATGGAGAGTGCGACCCGGTCCCTCGGGAAGTAATTGTCCATGATCACCTGATAGCAGAGCATGCGAACCTCGGCGGGGATGTCGTCCGACTTGGTTTCGCCCATGATCGGATGGATGAGGAGGCCGTCGACCATCTCGAGCGCGCATTTCAAGAGATACTCGTGGGCGCGGTGGATCGGGTTGCGCGTCTGGAAGGCGACTATCCTCTCCCAGCCCTTCGTCTTGAAGAGTATCCTCGTCTCCTTCGGATCGAGATGGTACTTCTCGAAGAGGTCGTCCTTCATGCGATCGAAGAGCGTCACTCTCCCGCCCGCGTACATGCCGCTCACCGACTTCAGGTACTGCACGCCCGGATGAGCATCGTCGGTCGTGCGGAGCACGCGTTCCGCCTCACGCTCCCTGTCGATATCGTAGAGGTCATCCACCTCCATGATGCCGAGCGTCTCGCCGTTAACGCCCGAGAGTGCGGCCTCGAATGGGGGCTTCAATCGGGAGGCGTCGCCCTCCTTGACCGACAGGGTGACCGGGATCGTCCAGGGCAGGCCGAGCGGCAGCCTCATCGTATCGAGGACGCTCTCGTATTCGTCCCTCGTCATGAATCCCTCGAGGGGGCTCATCGCACCGATCGCAATGAGCCTGAGGTCGGAGAGCTCCCTCTGGTTCAGTGTTATAACGGGGAGATTCCCAGCCCTTCCGGCCAGCGCCTCTCTCTCGCCAGGATCCGCCACCCTGTTGATCAGCTGTCCGCCGTGTGCACGAATCATCTCCTGATTTCCTCACTTGTTGAACAAGGGTGTAACTCCATGCGATATGTCAATGCGTCATTCTATTCACGGGATTTGCCGGCGACCGCTCATCTGTTGCCTGAGCCTCTCGAGGGTGGCGCGGAAGGAGTTGTTCCCCGGCTCGATCTCGAGCGCCGCCTCGAATTCCTTCTCCGCCTGGGGGAACTGCCCCACCGTCGCATAGATCGAGCCGAGCGTGCAGTGGGCGCTCGCATACTGCGGCTCGATCTCGAGTGCCTTCTGCGCGTACTGGCGCGCCTCGTTGAGCCGCCCGGTTCTCAGGCATATCACGGCGATATTGTTCATCGCGTAGATGTCCTTAGAATTAATCTCGATCGCGCGCTTGAAGCTCCGCTCCGCCTCCTCGAGACGATCGAGACTGCCGTAGCAGATGCCGAGGTTGTTGAAGGTGGCGGCACAGTTCGGCTGCAATTCCAGCGCCTTCTCGAACTGCTCGATCGCCTTCTCGTGCTTGCCCTCTTTCTGGTACCGGAGGCCGAGGTTTTTGAGGGCGTCCGGGTTGTCCGGCGTGAGGTATCCGAGCGCCTCGAGCTTCTTCATTATCGCCTCGTCCGCTTCGCCGCCCGATTCGACGCCCGCCTCGTCCGGCCTCGTTCTCTCGAGCGTCGCCACCGAGTTACGGTTGAGCGATCCCCTCAGGGAGGCGTCGAAGGCGGATACGAGCGCTTCTCCCGGCATGTCCAGAACCCTCGGGAAGCCTGCGAGCGCGAGGATCGTCGGGGCGATGTCGATGATGGAGGCATCCTCAATTGTGTGGCCGCGCCTGATCCCGTCGCCGAGGAGGCCGATGATACCCTCGATCTGGTGCCACTCGGCGGCGTGCCCGCCCGTTATTCCGGCGCCCGCCTTGAGGCGCGATTCACCGCTCTTGAACCCGTGGTCGGAGACGAACATGAAGAGCGTTCCCGGACCGGATAGCTCCATGATCTCGCCGATGATGCGATCCTGGTAGATATATGTTTCCTTTATCGCGTCCTTGAATTTTCGATAGTCCTCCTCGCTCACGCCCTCCATCCTGGGCGGAGCGTACGGCAAGAAGAGATGCCCGACCGCATCGACGAACTCGAAGTAGACGGCGAGAAAATCGGGCCGGTCGTGCTCGAGCAAGTGCAGCGTGACATTCCTGTAGCTCTTCGCCGCGGCGTAGATCAGTATCATGTTGTTGATCGGGTTGTTCGGATCGAAGGTGTCCGAGCGGTTCTTCTCGAATTCCGCCTCGTCGATGTGCATGAACCCCTTCATCTCCTCGTAGGAGACGTCTCCCCCCTCGACGACGAGATCCATGATCTCCCCGTGACGCTCCTCCGGCGAGATGGTCCCGGACGGGGCGTCGGATGGGCCGGTGGAGGCGAACGCGAGGTATCCCGTCCGGTCGCTAACCATCGCTCCGTTGATGCGCTCGGCCGGATAGGTCGCGAGCCAGCCGATGATATCGACCGTACGGCCGTAGTCGCTCATCATGTTCCATAATGCATCGACCTTCCTGTACAAACGCGTGATGGGTATCTTGGTCCCGGTCTTCGGATCGACCACGATGAAGTTGAGGATGCCATGCTCTTCGGGGAGCTTTCCGGTCGCCATCGTGGTCCAGAGGAGCGGAGAGAGCATCGGCTCCATTGATCGGAGGGGCCCCGTCGCGCCCTCCGTCACGAACCTCTCGAAGTTGGGGAGCAGACCCTCCTCGATCATCGGGGTGATGATCTGCCAGTCGCCGGCATCGACGCCGATACACACGATCCTTCGGAGCGGTTCCTCGGGAACAGCCGCCGACGGCGACGCCCCTTCCATGCTCCACGCGGCTATATTGACCTTTCGAACAATGAGGGGCATGCCGGAAAAGGAATCATCCAGCTCCTCGGCGACGGCGGTTATGAGGGGATCCAGCGAGTCATCGCCGGGGCCGGGGGAGAATCTGGCCGCGCCGATCTCGATCGCATCGTAGAGCATCCGCTCGAGGCGGGGGGTGAACTCGGCGCCGAACTCCCGGTAGAGATCGTCTGCGGAACCCTGCGGGGTGTCGAGCTCGAAGAGAAACGCACACCGCGCTTCCAGGCCATCCTGCGTCATGATCTGCCGGTCACCCTCCGCGGGATAACGGAGCTCGAAGCGGCCGGAGGGATATAGGACGAAATCGCCCGCGAAGGGGCGGGTCATGTGCCAGCCCGGGCGATAGATCACGAGATGGCTGTCCTTGCCTGCGAGTACTCCCTCTTTTCCCTCGGGAACCTGGCGCAGTCCGGTGGCGAGAATGATGAGGAGGGTGACGAGAACGACGAGAGACAGTCTTATTGTCCACACGTTACTTATGGCGTTCTCCCCGATAACGGCATACGTGCCTGTGCGGCAGTATAGACCGATGTGACGGTGAACAGACGACCGTACGGACCCAGATGAATTTGCACCGTATCATTGTAACATATTCAGCAGGCCCATCGACACAACTAATAATAATTGAAAAGGGTTCCGGACTATAGTATAATCATTACTAAGTCTATCGATTTAATAGAGAATGGCAGGAGGAAACCAGGAGATGTTTTGGCGGTAATTATGGGATGGACGAGTGGGGGGCACGAAATGGATGCTGGTGGGACTGAAATGGATCGGTGGGGCAATAAGATTGGGAGGGGCAGACCATGAGGTTGTCGAAAAAGGGTGAATATGCGCTGCGGGCGGTGATACGGCTCTCGCTGAATTACGGGGGCAGCCCCCTTCGCATCGGTGAGATATCGGAGAGGGAGAAGATACCGAAGAAATTCCTCGAGCAGATCCTGCTCGAACTCAAGAAGGCGGGGCTGCTCCAGAGCTGGCAGGGCGCGGGCGGCGGTTACAACCTGATCAAACCGCCCGGGGAGATTACCTTTGCGCAGGTGATACGGATCATAGACGGACCGCTCGCCCCACTGGGCTGCGTTAGCCAACACGCATATGTCAGTTGTCCGGAGGAAAAGAGCTGCGGGCTCTATCGCGTGATGCTCGATGTGCGGAACGCGACTGTCCGGATCCTAGAGGGCGTGACCTTCGCCGACGCATGCAGGGATATGGGCGTAGCGGCAAGTGGGAGACGCGGCAGGAAGGGCGCCACCCGGCGCGCTGCTGCGCAGAAGAGCAATAACTAGCAAACACACAGGTGGTTAAACTTGTGTTGAGCAACATGAGACGGCAGGAACGAATAACAGGCCTCGCGGCCTGTCTCCTTCTGTGCGGGCTCCTTGTGGCACCCGCCTGCACAGGGAAGAATGACAGGAAAACCCCGACGGGCGGCCTCGAGGGGACGATCACGATCTCCGGCGCCTGGGCCCTCTATCCGATGGCGGTCAGGTGGGCCGAGGAGTTCGAGCGGCTCCACCCCCATGTCAGGATCGATGTCGCGGCGGGCGGCGCCGGCAAGGGCATGGCGGACGCCCTGGCGCGTGTCGTCGATCTGGGCGCAGTTTCCCGTGATCTCTACCCGGTCGAGATCGAGAAGGGCGCGTGGCACATCTCCGTGGTGAAGGATGCCGTCGTACCGACCGTCAACGCGCGCAATCCTGTTATCGCTGAGCTCCTCCGCTCCGGCGCGAGCAGGGAGATGCTCGCTCGCATCTGGCTCGAGAGCGGTGCCTCGAGCTGGGGTGATCTCGCTCGAGGACATGCCGGCCCGCCGGTTCGCGTCTACACGCGCTCCGATGCGTGTGGCGCCGCGCAGATCTGGGCGCTCTTCCTGGGGGGTGAGCAGGACGATCTGCTCGGCGTGGGGGTCTACGGGGATCCGGGCGTCGCTGTTGCTGTATCCTCCGATGAGCTCGGTATCGGTTACAACAACATGAACTACGCGTACGATCAAGAGACGGAGCGGCAGGTCGAGGGTATCCGGGTGCTGCCGATCGATCTCGACGGAAACGGACGCATCGACCCGGGAGAGGATTTCTACGAAACGAGAGGAGAGCTCGCGGGGGCGATAGCGGACGGCAGGTATCCATCGCCGCCCGCGCGGGATCTCCATTTCGTCTCCCGCGGCAGACCGGAGAGGTCAGTCGTCCTTAAGTTTCTCGAGTGGGTCCTGACGGACGGCCAGGCGTACGTTCACGAGACGGGGTATATTCCGCTCGGAGGAGAGAGGCTCGAGGCCGAACGGGGAAAGCTCGTGGACTGACGGATGTTGCACGATGATACGAAGGCTGAAAGACCGACTTGCCGGGGCGGGCATGTTGATCGTGACCCTCTGCTCGGGCCTCATCGTCTTCCTGATGATACTGGGGCTCTATGTCAGTTCGCGCTCCGTTCTCTCCCTGAAGCCGCTGTCGGAGTTGCTCTTCTCGAGCGAGTGGCATCCGCTGCGCGGTGAGTTCGGGCTCTTGCCCTTCATCATGGGGACGCTCTGGGTGACGGCCGTCGCTGCGGCCGTTGCGATCCCGCTCTGCCTGCTCGCCTCGATCTATCTCTCCGAGTACGCCCACAGGAGGCTGCGGGCTCTGGCGGCGCCCCTGATCGATCTCCTCGCTGGGATACCGTCGGTCGTCTACGGGGTGTGGGCCGTGCTGATCCTGGTGCCACTGATAAAGAATCATATCGCCCCGTTCTTCGGCGTCTCCTCGAGCGGGTACAGCGTGCTCGCGGGAGGCGTTGTGCTCGCCGTCATGATCTTCCCCATCATCATCCACGTCACGATCGAGGTCCTGAGGTCGGTGCCTCAGGAGATGAGGGAGGTCTCCCTCGCCCTGGGGGCCACGTGCTGGCAGACGATCAGGCTTGTCGTGCTGCGTAAGGCCATGCCGGGCGTGCTCGCCGCGATCGTGCTCGGGCTCTCGAGGGCCTTCGGCGAGACGATGGCCGTTCTCATGGTCGTGGGTAACGTGGCCATGATCCCATCGTCCGTATTCGACCCGGCATACCCCCTACCCGCCCTCATCGCGAACAAGTACGGCGAGATGCTCTCGGTGCCGCTCTACGATTCGGCCCTGCTGCTCGCCGCCCTCGTCCTGATGCTCGCGGTCCTCGCCGTCAACGTCGCCGCTCGTGTTTTCCTGGTCAGGGTTGAGAGAGGAATACGGTAGGATGGATTCGAGAAAGCTGCAGGAGAATGTGTTCAAGGTGCTCGCGGCGGCCGCAGCGCTGTTGATCCTCTTGATCCTCGTGCTGATCCTCGGCACGATCATCGCGAAGGGGCTGCCAGCCCTGAGCCTCTCGATGCTGACCCGGACCCCGCAGGGCGGATACTACCTCGGCAGGGAGGGGGGGATCCTGAACGCAATCACGGGCTCGCTCTGTCTCGCCGGCGGCGCGACACTGCTCGCGCTCGCCCTCAGCCTACCGATCGTCTTCTATCTCAATGTCTACGCGCGCAAGCGGTCCCGCCTCGTCTCCTTCACGAGGTTCTCCCTCGACGTCCTATGGGGCGTGCCGTCGATTGTCTACGGAGCGTTCGGTTTCACGATCATGCTCTTCTTCGGTCTCAAGGCGTCGCTCCTCGGCGGGATCATCGCCGTCGCGCTTCTCGTGCTCCCCATCATGAGCAGGGCGATGGACGAGGTAGTGCGGATGGTTCCCGACGAACTCTTCGAGGCCTCGTACGCGCTCGGCTCGACGAGGTTGGAGACCGCTTTTCGGGTCGTCGTGCGCCAGGCGCTGCCCGGGATACTGACCGCCGTTCTCATCGCGTTCGGCAGGGGGATCGGGGATGCAGCCTCGGTGCTCTTCACGGCGGGATTCACCGATTCCGTGCCGACCTCGCTCATGCAGCCCGTCGCGACGCTGCCGCTCGCCGTCTTCTTCCAGCTCGCGACCCCTTTTCCCGAGGTGCAGGCGCGCGCCTACGCGTCGGCCCTCGTGCTGACGGTGATCATACTCGTCATCAGTCTCGTTTCTCGGCTCCTGACGAGGCGCTTCACGAAGCACGTGGTGAGATGAGATGCGGCATCGAAGGAGCGGCAGGGCACGGCGAGACGAGGTGCTGAATTCACAGGAGGGGATCACGAGATGATGAATGATGGAAACAGGATGAAGATGGAACCGGGATCGGTT
Organism: Patescibacteria group bacterium; assembly: GCA_035529435.1. GTDB lineage: Bacteria > Krumholzibacteriota > Krumholzibacteriia > Krumholzibacteriales > Krumholzibacteriaceae > DATKWS01. The sequence continues at coordinate 7,018 of DATKWS010000070.1, read as the reverse complement.
GGGCAACCCCACATACGTGTGAGAAACCTCAGCGTGGACTATGGGGGGACCAGGGCGCTCGATAACATCACGGTCGATATCCCCGACAGGAGGATCACGGTGATCATCGGCCCCAGCGGGTGTGGCAAGACGACGCTGCTGAAATCCTTCAACCGGTTGATAGATCTCGTCGAAGACGTGCGGATCTCGGGCGAGGTCCTCGTCGACGGCGAGAACATCTACGATCCGGGGGCCGACGTCACGAGGATACGCAAGAAGATGGGCCTGCTCTCGCAGAAGCCCTTTCCGCTGCCGATGTCGATATACGACAACATCGCCTACGGGCCGAGGATCCACGGGATCAGGGCGAGGAGGGAACTCGACCGCATCGTCGAGCACTACCTGAGGGAATCGAGCCTGTGGGAGGAGGTCAAGGACAGGCTGCACGCGCCGGCGTCCGGCCTCTCGGTCGGCCAGCAGCAGCGGCTCTGCCTCGCCCGCGGCCTCGCAGTGGAGCCGGAGATCATCCTGTGCGACGAGCCCACCTCGGCCCTCGACCCGCAGGCGAGCAAGCGCATCGAGGAACGGTTCATCGAGCTGAAGGACTCCTACACCGTAGTCGTCGTCACGCATATCCTCCGCCAGGCGAGAAGGCTTGCAGACTATGTGATATTCCTCTATATGGGCGAACTCGTCGAGCACGGCCCGGCGGAGCGGGTCTTCGAGCATCCCGAAAAAGAAATGACAAGAGAATACATACAGGGGATAATCAGCTAAGAAAGAGCAGTGGTTCGGTATCATCGGAGCTCCGGGCGGGATTAAGGCGGCACAGGTCGGATTTCGACGAAACCGGGCGGGGCACCTCGAGCACGGGTTGAGTTTCGACGGTCCGCGTAGGGTCAAATAATTCAGCCGATGTCCAACTAACAATCCCTCTAAGGGCCGCCTCACGCAATATTAGGGCCTATTGTGCGTATTAATTAAACGTTGAAAACAGCTATTTCGCCTTGAAATATTCAACGAGGCTAGTGGATACTGGCACGGTCATGCGTATAGAGATTGAGAATCTCGGAAAGACGTACAAGGGCGGGACACGGGCCCTGGATGGCGTGAACCTCGCGATCGAGAGCGGCATGTTCGGCCTCCTGGGCCCCAACGGCGCGGGCAAGACCACGCTGATGAAGATCCTCGTGACCCTGATGCGGCCGAGCGCGGGCTCGGTGCGCGTGAACGGTCTCGACCTCGATGCCAACCGTGCCGAGATACGCGCAATGCTCGGGTACCTTCCACAGGAGTTCTCCGCCTTCCCAAAGCTCAAAACGTGGGAGTTTCTCGAGTATGCTGCCAGCCTCGCCGGGATCCGGAACAGGAAGGCGCGGATGGAAGCGGTCGATGAGATGCTCGAGCAGGTGGGGCTCTTCGACGCGCGGGACCGCATGGTGAAGAAGCTCTCGGGCGGCATGAAGCGCAGGCTCGGGATCGCGCAGGCGCTTATCGGCGATCCGCGGATCGTGGTGGTCGACGAGCCGACGACCGGGCTCGATCCCGAGGAGCGTATCCGGTTCAGGGGACTCCTCACCGAGATGAGCCGCCGGGATATCATCATCGTTCTCTCCACGCATATCGTCGGCGACATATCGAGCAGTTGCGCGGATATGGCGCTGCTCAACGAGGGCCGCGTCATATTCAACGGCGCTCCCGATGCACTGCTCGAGCGGGTCAGGGGGCATGCATGGAAGATCGAGGCGGATGACAGCGAGCTCGAGGCGATCAAGGAACGGTACCCCGTGATCTCCACGATCCCGGCCGAGCACGGCTGGGAGGTGGATGTCGTCGCCGAACGGCTCGACGGCTTCGAGGGCGTGCCGGTGGAGCCGAATCTCGAGCACGCGTACGTCTATTTCATGGAATGCGCGTCTGAGAACGGGGCGCCCGCGCGGGGCGCGAATCGATAGGCGGCCGCCCGGGGCACGAATCGAGCCGAAAGGATCGGAACGCGATGGAGCAGTTACTTTCATCCCATGCACTCTGGACCGTTGCACGGATCGAGGTGAAAACGCTCCTCAGAAGCTGGTTTTTCCGCATCCTCGCGCTGCTCTCACTGGGCCTCCTGGGCTTCGTCAATCTCGCGATGTACACCGATGTGTTCCACGTGCCGTGGATGTTCCGCAGCATCTCCTCGGGAATTCCCTATTTCAATGTAATCCTTCTGAATCTCGCCCAGGCGGTGGTTGCGTCGTTTCTCGCCTCCGATTTTCTGAAACGGGATCGCAGGCTCGACTCGACGGACGTCGTGTACATGCGGTCGATGTCGAACGGCGACTATATCCTCGGGAAAACGATCGGGATACTCCTCGTGTTCGGCGGTCTCAACGTGGCGGTGCTCGTTATCGCGCTCGTGTTCAACGGCGTCTTCTCCGGCGTGCCCGTCGAGCTGCGTGCGTACCTGTTCTACCCGTTCCTCATCAGCCTGCCGACGCTCGTGTACATATTGGGCGTGTCGTTCCTCCTCATGGCGGTCATCAGGAACCAGGCGGTCACCCTGATCGTGCTGCTCGGGTACATCGGGACGGCGCTCATCTACCTCGGCCCGCGCGTTGATCTCATCTACGACTACATGGCGTTCCATTTCCCCATGCTCTATTCGGGATTCGTTGGATTCGGCGATACGGCCGGGATCCTGCTGCAACGCGGCATGTACCTCTTTTTCGGCGTCGCGTGCATCCTCGCCACCGTGCCGCTCCTCAGGCGGCTGCCGCAGTCGAGAGGCATGATACGCCTTTCAAGGGTGCTCACCGTTGTATTCGCCGCCGCGGCCGTCACGCTCGGCGGTCTCTATCTGGGCCGCCTCGACCACGGAACGAAGCTGCGCGACGGGATGCGCTCCCTCGACAGCCGGCTTGCCGGCGAGCCGCGCATCTCGATGAAGCGTTGTCACCTGGATGTCGAACACCATGGATCCGAGATACGGTGCGCGGCCCGCGTAACCGTACGGAACGAAACGGACCGGCCGATCGATTACTACCGTTTCAGCCTGAATCCGGCGCTCGCGGTGACCTCGGTCGAGGCCGGCGGCGGGCTTCCCTTCGAACGGGAACTGCATGTGGTACGCATCACGCCTCCCGGGCCGCTCGCGCCGGGGGGGATCGACTCGCTGGTGCTGTCGTACCGGGGAGGGATCGATGATGCGGCCTGTTACCTCGACGTGGACGAGAAGGAACGTGGGGAGCTCAACAGGGTCGCCCTCTACAGCGTCGACAAGCGGTACGGTTTCATAACTCCCGGGTACGTGCTGCTGACGCCGGAGACCCTGTGGTACCCGACGCCGTGCGTGCCGTTCAGCCCCGACCGGTCCATTCATCATGACGGTGAATTCACCGTTTTCTCACTCGATGTTTCGACGGACGGCGCTTTGACCGCCCTCTCGCAGGGAGCGGCCGTCTCACCGGGCGGCGGCAGGTTCGTGTTTTCGCCGGAAACGCCGCTGACGGGTCTCACGCTCTGCATCGGCGAGTACGAAACACGCGCGGTGACGGTCGATTCGATCACCTACACGATTGCCATGCGGACCGGCCACGACGCGTTCACGCCGCACCTATCGGCGATCGCCGATACACTCCCCGAGCTGATACGGGAACTCAAGGGCGATTACGAGCGCCGGCTCGAGTTGTCCTACCCCTTCTCCCGGCTGACGCTGCTCGAGGTGCCGGCCCAGTTTTACGGCTATCCACGCCTGTGGACCATTCACCGGGAAACGGTCCAGCCGGAGATGGTACTGCTGCCGGAGCGCGCCGCGAATCTCCCCGCGGCCGATTTCCGGCGTTTCATGGATCGTCCGCGGAGGCACGGCCGCCAGCCCGGCGAGCAGAGAACACCCCGGGAGCAGCAGATCAGGGCGTTTCAGGGCTTCGTGCAATCGACGATCGCGGGGACCATACAGCGGGAGACCGGCCTGCGCCGCGGGATGGGCATGATGACCGCCAACTACAATATCTTTCCCGGCTACTTTACCCTCGTCACGCACCTCCGCTCCGAGCGACTGCCGATACTCGCCGTGGCGCTGGAGTCGTTCATCCTCGGGCGGATCGTGCAGCCAATCGATCCCGTGCTCAAGAGCTTCATCGGGCTGACCGGCGAGGAGAAGGCGAATCTCGCCCTCGGCGGGCAGAGCCTCGAGGAGATTCTCGCCGATCCCAAACGGCGTGATATCTTCTCCAGCGTTCTGGAGTCCAAGGGGCAATACCTGTTCGTCATGCTTCAGGAGCGGATCGGTGGAGACGAGTTCCGCGCGTACCTGGCCGGCTTTATCGCGCGGAACCGCTTCAAGACCGTCGACACGGGGTATTTCATGCAGGATATGGGCGAGCGGTACGGATTCGACCTTGAACCGTACATAGACCGGTGGTACCGCGGCCGTGAGCTGCCATCCTATCTGGTGGGCAAAGTCGCCTCGTACCAGGTGATGGACGGCGATCGGACGAGGTTCCAGGTGAGATTCACGGCAACGAACACGGCGCCGGTGGACGGATTTCTCCGTGTAACCCTGCGCGCGGGGGGACGGCGGCGCTTCGGGATGGTGGGGGGCATGGACGAAGCGACCGCGGAGCGCATCATTTCCCTTCAGGGCGACCAGACCAAGGAGTGCGGCATGGTCGTCGATTTCAAGCCGGGAATGATGCTCGTGAGCACGCTGGTATCGAAAAATATCCCGGTCGGGCTACAGACCGACTTCGCCGAGTTCGAGCTCGATGAGCGGGCGCGGCTGTTCGACGGAGAGCGGGTGCTCGAGACGCCGCTGCGCGTGGTGGAGCCGGGCGAGATAATCGTGGATAACGAGGACGAAGGATTCGATGGGGGCGTCAAGCCGACGCACGGATTCCTCGGGCTGCGGTTCCGGCAGCGGCCGGAACGTGATGAGGAGAAGTACGAGGGTCTCCGTTTCTGGAATCTTCCCGATAACAGATGGGTGCCGGTGACCCATTCCGATTTCTTCGGCGCATACGTGCGCTCCGCCGTCTACACCAAGGCGGGAGATGGCGGGATGCCGGCTTCGTGGACGGCTGCGATCCCGGAGAGCGGCACCTATGAAGTGTACTATTACGTCAGCAAGATACGGCGTCCGTGGGGGCGGGGCTCGGGCGACAAGCTCGGCCAGTACCATTTCGGGGTCGCCCACGATGACGGCGTCGATGATGTGGTCCTCGACATCGACGAGGCGGAAAACGGGTGGAACTACCTCGGCACCTACTATCTCTCGAGTGGCGAGGCATCGGTCCGGTTGACCAACGAATCGAACGGGCTGATGGTGATCGCGGATGCGGTGAAATGGGTGAAACGATGAACATGATAAAGAGAATAACGAGCCTGCACGCGTTCTGCACGCACCTGATGATTGTGGCTGCGGCCTGCGGCGTTGCACTCATTCCGGCCGGCCCGGCGGCCGCCCAGCGGACCCTCACGCTCGGCGACGCACTCGATATCGCGATAGCCAACAGCCCGACGATCAAGCATTACCAGTTGAGCCTCGAACGGAGCCGGGAATCGCTGAACGCGCAGCGTGCCGGTCTGAAATCACAGTTCAGCCTCAACTTGACGCCGATCAGCTACTCCCGTGACAGGCGGTTCGAATCCCTCATCTCCCAGTGGTACCGGAACGAGAGCACCACATCGATGGCCGGCTTCATCGTTGAGCAGCCGCTGCGGTGGACCGACGGCACGCTGACGCTGCGCAACCAGTTCATGTGGCAGGATGTCTATACCGGCTATACCGATTCGAGGAGCAGGACGTACAGCAACAACCTGTCGATCAGCTTCGATCAGCCGATATTCACGTACAACCGCAAGAAGCTCGATCTGCGCAGGCTCGAGCTCGAGTACGAGAACGCCAACCTGAGTTACGCCATACAGCGGCTGCGGCTCGAGAAGCTGGTGACCGAGGCGTTCTTCGACGTGTACCGGAACAAGATGCAGCTCGAGATCGACATCGAGGCGTTCGAGAACCAGCAGAACAGTTACGGGATCATGAAGAACAAGGTCGATGCGGGCCTCGAGAAGCGGGAGGAGTTCTACCAGTCGGAGGTCGACCTGGCGACGAAACGGGCAAACATGCAGAATTCGCAGGTTACGCTGGAGAATTCGTACGACCATTTCAAGGAACTGATCGGAATATCGATATTCGACGAGATCGCCATCAATGAGGACATCTCGTACCAGCCCGTGCCGACGGATCTCCAGATGGCGCTCGATCACGGCCTGGAGTACCGGATGGAGCTGCAGCAGCGGAGGATCGATATCGAGAATCAGCGTATGGAGCTGACCCGCGCTTCGGCCCAGAACGAATTCATGGGCAACATCAACCTCACGTACGGATCGTTCGGAACCGACGAACGGTTCGGCGACATCTACGATGCGCCGGACCGTGACGAGCAGGTCACCGTTTCCCTCGAGATACCGCTCTGGGACTGGGGGCGGAAGAAGGCATCGATCAGAGCGGTCGAGGCGGGTATCGCCGCCGGCGAGCTGAGCCTCGATGAGGAGCGCAGCGGCATCATCATCGATATACGCAGGGCGTACCGGAATCTCCAGAACCAGGCGATTCAGATCGATATAGCGCGCAAGAGCGTGCGCAACGCCCAGCTGACCTACGACATCAGTCTCGAGAGATACAAGAACGGCGATCTCACCAGCATGGACCTGAACCTTCAGCAAATCCAGCTTTCCGAAAAGAAGATGCAGGAAGTATCGGCCCTGATCAACTATCGTCTGGCGTTGCTGGAGCTCAAGATACAGTCTCTGTGGGACTTCGAGCGGAACGAATCGGTGGTCCCGCGCGTGAAAACGGAGCGGTGACGGATGGTCCCGCCGCGGTATGCACGGCCGACGTCCATGCCGGCGGCGACCGTTGTTCCCGCGAACAATGAGCGGAACGCGAGAATCGAACAGGGGGAATAGACCGTGAACGAGAGAGCACTGTGGATCGCCCTTCTCATCGTATTCGCCTCGTGCGGCGGCGGCGACGGGGTTCCCGAGACCGAGATCG
>DATKWS010000069.1:0-25355 GCA_035529435.1 Patescibacteria group bacterium | reverse complement strand
CCGCTCCTCGATCTCCGTGAGCAGCGCCGTCACCTGGCTGTCGGTCGGATCACGCTCGAATGCCTGCGTGAGGTACTCCTTGGCGGTTTCGAGGTTCCCCAGTGCAAGGTGGCAGCGCCCGAGCCGGATGAGCGGCACGGGATCGTACGGCCTGATTCCGAGATACAGGGATAGTTTCGGGATTGCGAGGTCGTACTGCTTCTCGCTCATGAAACGCTCCGCCTCGAGGAGGAGCTGGCGGGTCAGGGCCTTCTCCAGCTGCGCGAGCTTCTCGCGAGCCCAGGTCGCCTCCGGTTCCAACGTCAACCCGCGCAGGAGCAACTCCCGCGCATGCGCCAACTGACCGCGGCTCTCGTATATCTGGGCAAGCTGCCAGACCGCCGATGTGAATCCGCTGTCCTTCTGAAGCGCTTTCATCAGGAGCGATTCGGCCGATTCCGTGTCCCCGCGGGAGAGAGATTTCTGGGCCTCGACGAACAGCTTCTCCGCTTGCAGCCGTGTCGTCGTCTGGCCCGAAGCAACCCCCTGCATGATGAGGAGCGCAACCAGTACGCAGCAGTGCCGGCATCGTACGATCTTCATGGAGACCTCCGTTCGTGATTTCACGCAAATACCGTTCCACTCCCGAATAAAATCCGTTTCCGGCCGCAAATAGCAGAAAAGTAACTAACTGATGTAATGGAAATATGTTATTACCGTTACGGGAGTGTGCAGTATCGGGTTGAACTACCGAGATCTTTTTGATAGAATCGCGGCCGATACGTATGGCATCTTGGTCGAACTGTTCCGGACGAGGATGATGGGAGCTGGGTAAAGCGAGGCGGGAACGGTTATTTTTAACCTTACAACGGTATCGTTTCCGAGATCGTTGCGTTTGCTCGAACGGTGCGATCCACGAGGGGCCCCGGTTCTTTTACAGTCAGGGAGGACGTAATGGATTTCGAGCTGAGTACCGAACAGAAGGATATCCAGGAAGCGGCCAGCAGATTCGCCAAGGGCGAATTCACGAGGGAGCTGGCGCTCAAGCACGAGGAGGAACATTCGTTTCCCCGTGACATCTGGAAGAAGGCCTCCGAGCTCGGTTTCATCGGTTTGCATTACCCGGAGGAGTTCGGTGGGCAGGGTCTCGGGGTCATGGAGAATACGCTCGTGGTGGAGGAGTTCTGCTGCCGGGATTCAGGCATCGGGACGGCCCTCGCCCTGGCCGATTTCGCATCCGAGATCCTGATGCGTCACGGCACGGAGGACCAGAAGAAAAAGTACCTCGCAAAGGTCGCCTCTGGTAGGATGATTTCCGCCGGAGCCTTCACCGAGCCGAATCACGGCAGCGACATCACCCGCATGGACACGCGGGCGGTCACAAAGGGTGACAACCGGATCATAAACGGCACCAAGACATTCATCACGAATGGGGAGATTGCCGATTTCTACATCGTACTGTGCCAGGTCGACTTCGAGATCAGCCCCTCATATCGCGGTATGTCGTTGATACTGGTCGACCGGGAAACCGAGGGGGTCGCCACGCAGGATGTGGGTACCAAGATGGGAATCAAGATGACCTCGACGGCGGAGATCTCATTCAGCGACATCTCGGTGCCGCTCACGAATCTCGTCGGGGAGGATGGAAAAGGATTCTACCACGTGATGGAGTTCTTCGACGAGAGCCGCATCGAGATTGCGGCGACGGCACTCGGCATCGCGCAGGGCGCCTTCGACCGCGCGCTGGAGTATGCCGAGCAGCGGGAGCAGTTCGGCAGGCGCATCGCCGATTTCCAGGTGACACAGCACAAGCTGGCCGATATGGCGACGGCGATAGAGGCGGCACGGCTTATCGTCTACAAGTCCGCGTGGAATTTCGATCAGGGTCGGATCGACCCGAGGCTCACCTCGATGGCCAAGATGTTCGCCGGGCGCACGGCGGTCCAGGTCGCCGACGAGGCGATCCAGATACTCGGCGGTTACGGGTACATCACCGAGTACGAGGTCGAACGGTTTTATCGTGATGCGAAGATAGCGGAGATCTACGAAGGCACGCGGGAGATCCAGAAGAATACGATCGCGGGCAAGCTCATCTCGAAGAAGTGAGGAATGCCGGTATGCGAATCGGAGCGGCGCGCAGTATCGATTTCATCACGGTTGTGCTCCTCGTCTCGGCACTGATCGCTGCGGCGGGATGCTCCGGGGACAGGCCGGACGGGGATACCGCAACGAACGGCGATGCAGGTGAAAAGAGCGGTGGGAGCACCGAACATGATCAATCCAAATCGGTGCCGTCCGGGCTCGTGCTGCGCGGTCTCGACGGAAGAGATGTAACTATGTCCGAATTCGAGGGGAAACTCGTGGTGCTGAACTTCTGGGCGGCCTGGAACGACGATTCCCGCACATTGATCGAGATCATGAACGCGATGTATTCACGGTTCTCGAGACAGTTTCAGTTTCTCGCCGTCTCGATGGACAAAGGAGGTGCTCCGGTGATCCGGAGTTTCATGCTGGAGAATCCGATCCTTTGCGATGTGTTCGTGAACGGCGATGAGGTCGCCCGCGCCGTGGGTGGTATCGGCAAGATACCGGCCACCGTCGTGATTTACGAGGACGGCCGTATCATCCGGCGGATGGAAGGCCTCTACCGGAAAAATCAGTACGAGAAGCTCTTTGCCAGCATACTGCAATACAGGATTGCCACTCGGCGTGGCCGGTGAGGACGATGGAAATCAATCTGACCAGGGAACAGATACTGCTGATCAATCTGCTTATCAGGATAGCCGTGATGGCGGGAATCACGAGCCTCATACTGAGCTTCCGGTTCGTCGTCGATTCCATCGTGAAGGCCTCGACCCCGCGGACCGGCCAGTTCAAGATGACCATCCTGCTCGGGATTGTTTTCGTGGCCGGCGTGATCGTACGCAAGATCACCCCGCAGGGCGGGGCGATGGATCTCTCACTCGAGGGAACGCTCCTGGCCGGATTCCTCGGGGGCATCTGGGTCGGTACGGGAGTCGGTATTGCAATCGGAGGGGTTTGTTACCTGTTCGGCGAGTCCATTGCCCTGCCGCTGTATGTCGCGGCCGGGCTGCTGAGCGGAGCCCTCTTCACGACGCTCCATACGCGCGGCGAGCCGTGGAGCTATTCGCTCAATCCGTTCAGCGTCATCTACAACTTCTTCGAACGTCTCTCGAAACGGCGGCTCGATCGCGACGTAATACCCCTGGTTGTCTGTCTCCTCTTCGCCGGTATCCGCTACGCCCTGCTCAGACGGTTGCCGATTGCAAAACTCTACGGTTACTTTCCGCAGGAGCCGTATCTTCTCGTGCTCGACCTCGCCGTACTCGTCTACACGCTCGGCATTGCGCTCAAGATGGCGAGCAGCGCCCGTACCGAGTGCATCATGCGTGAAGAGGAACGGCAGCTCACCCACGCGAGACTCACCACGCTTCGCAGCCAGATCAATCCGCATTTCCTCTTCAATACATTGAACTCCATCGCCGCACTGATTCGAACCGATACGGAGAAGGCCCGCGACATGACGAAGAAACTCGCCGCGATCTTCCGCAAATCTCTCGAAGAATCAGCGGATACGCATACCTTCGCTGATGAGCTGCGGTTCATAGATGATTACCTGGCGATCGAGAAGGTGCGTTTCGGAGATGAGAACCTGAAGATCGTCAAGGACATCTCCCCGGCGACGCTCGATCTACAGGTCCCCTCGATGATCCTGCAGCCGGTAATCGAGAATGCCGTCAAACACGGTATATCGCAGAGAACGGCGGGGGGCGTACTCACCATCGTTTCCCGGCCGATGCACGGCGGAATCGAGATCGTGATCGAGAACGAGGGGCCGGCGGGCGTCCGGTACGATCTCGATGAGCTCACGGCGCGGGGGATCGGGCTCAAGAATGTGATCGAGCGCTTGGATATCTATTCGTGCGCCGAGGGACGGTTCGCGATCGGACCGCGTCGCGGGGGAGGCGCCGTCGTGCGGCTGTACATACCGAATATGGGTGAAAGGAGAAGGAGCGGTGAAGATCAGGGCGCTGATTGTCGATGACGAGCGTCTCGCGCGGGACGAGATCGCGTACCTCCTCAAGGACGAGGAAGATATCGAGATCATCGGCGAGGCGGCGGGGGGAGAGGAGGCGGTACGGCAGGTGATCGAGAAGCGGCCGGATATCATCTTCCTCGATATCCAGATGCCGGTCATGGACGGGTTCCAGGTTATCAGATCGTTGCTACAGGCCGAAGCGCTTCCGCCCGTCATCTTTACCACGGCATATGACCAGTACGCGATCAGGGCGTTCGAGGTGAACGCCCTCGACTACCTCCTCAAGCCGATCGAGAAGAAACGGTTGGCCGAAGCCCTCAAACGTGTCAGGGACGTGCTCCCCCGCCGCGCGGAGTTCGTCGAGCGTGTGCGCAAGCTCGCCGAGGAGATCAGGGTCGGCACGCCGTTTCTCCCCCGGCTCGTCGTGCGAAAGGGAGCGAAGCTCGATCTGTTCGATGTGGCCGGAATCGCCATGCTCCGGAGGGAGGGCAGCACCATCACGGCGCTCACGGAGCAGGGAGCATTCATCACCAACTATCACGATATGGACGAGCTCGAGGTGCAGCTCGATCCGGCCGTCTTTATGCGCCTGGGAGGCGATTACCTTGTGAACCTGCGGAAGATATCCCGCATCGTGCCGTGGTCCGGCGGCAAGTACATCATGACATTGGACGATGCCAAAAGGTCCGAGGTCCCTCTCAGCAGATCCCAGGCGCAGCTTCTCAAGAACAAGGTCGAAGGAATACTGTAGGAGGCCGCCCGGTGGCGAAGGAATACGATATGCTCGTGCTCGGGGGTGGTCCGGCGGGGTATCCTGCGGCGGTTCGGGCCGCGCAGATGGGAGCCCGGATTTGTCTCATCGAGCAGGGACCGATCGGCGGTGTGTGCCTGAACTGGGGGTGCATACCGACCAAGGCGCTGCACGGCCTGGCGCACACGGTGGAGCAGGTGGGGAGCGGTGCGGGGGCGGGTATCGCCGGGGGACCGGTTCACATCGATGCGGAAGGGTTATTCGCACACAAGAGGCGTGTCGTCTCGGAGCTCGTCGGGGGCGTCGAGAAGATACTGAAGGCACGGGGGGTCGACATCGCACGGGGGCGGGGACGGATCACCGCTTCCGGAGTGGTCGATATCGAAGGTGCCGGCACGGTGCGGGGCGGGAACCTGATCGTTGCGACCGGTTCGGTGGAAATCGAACTGCCCGGTATTCCGTTCGATGGTGAACGCGTTCTCAGCAGCAAGGACCTGCTCGACCTGGGATTGATTCCAAAAAGCCTCGTCGTGATCGGCGGGGGCGTCATCGGGTGTGAATTCGCCTCGATCTTCAACGCATTCGGGACGGAGGTCGCCGTCGTCGAGATGCTCCCCCGTATCATCGCCACGGAGGATGCGCAGGTGAGCCGGTATCTCCAGGTCATATTCAAGAAACGGGGTATCGGGCTGCACCTCGGCACGAAGGCACTCGAGGTGGAGCGGCATGCCGCCGGTGTAACGGTGCATCTCGAGAACGGTGAGGGGATCGACGCCGAGTATGTCCTCGTCTCGGTGGGGCGCCGTCCGAACGTCGAGGATATCGGGTATGGCGGGATCGGTCTCGAGGTTGCGCGAAACGGGATTACGGTCAATTCCCGGATGGAGACCAGCGTCCGGGGCGTGTATGCGGCGGGTGACGTCGTGGGCGGGTGGCTGCTCGCGCATGTCGCCACGCGCGAGGGGATCGTCGCGGTGGAGAACGCCCTCGGTGGGGAGCGGGAGATGAACTACGACGCGATTCCCACGACCATCTACACGCTTCCCGAGGTCGCGCGCGTCGGCCTCACCGAGGATGAGGCGAAGAAGCGGGGGTTTTCCGTCGTGACGGGGCGGTTCCCCTTCGCCGCGAACGGAAAGGCGAAAGGATTGCGCGAGGAGGATGGATTCGTCAAGTGGGTCGCCGATAAAGAAAAGCAACGGCTCATCGGCCTCCACATCATCGGTCCCCAGGCCACGGAGCTCCTCGCGGCCGGTATCCTCGCCGTAGGGCGCGGGATGCACGTCGGGGATTTCACCACGGCGATCTTCCCGCATCCGACGCTTTCCGAGGCGCTCGCAGAGGCGGCGGAGGCGATCACGGGAACGGCTATCCATATCGTGCGGTGAGTTATGACTCCCGGTGACGACACTTCTTGATTGCTCTGCGCGGGCTGCTCCGGTATGAATACTCATAAACATATCAAAAAGACCTCCCACGCTCGGACGCTCACGAATCCCGCTGCAGCTACCGTTCACCCGGATCCCCCCGCCGCTCTCTCGCCTCCTCGAGACTCAGCAGGCAGCCGCAGTAATCCTGACGCGTCAGCCCCAGCTCCCTGCTCCGCGCGACGCTGCACTTGAATCCGTCCCGCTTCTTGAAATCCTCGTCGTGGAATTGCACGCCGAACCGGGCGGCGGCCCGCTCGCCTTCACGGAGGATGTGCCGGTGAATCTTGTGGGGGCTCACCGAGAGCGTGGTGGTGAAGAGCGGTATTCCGAGCTGTGCAGCCCGCTCAGCCGTCCGCTCGAGGCGGAAACGGTAGCAGGTCCAGCAGCGCTCGCTCTTCTCGGGGAGATGCCGGCACGGCTCCATACACCGCCACCACTCGGCCGGTTCGTACGGGCCCTCCTCGAGCGGGATGCCGAAGCGCGCGCACACACCGCTCATCTCCCGCAGGCGCAGCCGGTACTCGCCAAGAGGATGGATGTTCGGATTGAAAAAGAATGCAGAGACGGTGAACCGCCCGGCGAGATGTGGGAGCACGTAGCACGCGCACGACGCGCAGCAGGCATGTACGAGGATTCGTTCCGGCTCGATCATTGATCAGTGGGCGGCCGATTGATGGGAATTGTTCTTGTCGGCTGCACCGCCATCCGCCTCATCCGGGGAGGATCCGCGACCCGCGAAGTACTCGGTCCGCCGATCCTCTATCGGAACCTGCTGCATCTCGGTGATCAGGCTGTCCCGGAGCTTGCAGAATCGAGCCATGTCGGCCTCGCTCACGGGCTTGGCCGGCGGCAGCTTGATCGTCCGCGGATTAACGAAGCGGCCGTTCTTCTTGACGCGGTAATCGAGATGGGGGCCTGTCGCGTAGCCGGTTGAGCCGACATACCCGATCACCTGCCCCTGCTTGACCTTCGCCCCGGCCTTGATCCCCGCGGCGAAGCGCGAGAGGTGCAGGTAGTATGTGATGTAATTGCTGTTGTGACGTATTTTTACGTAATTTCCGTTCCCCCGCCGGTACCCGGCGACGAGAACCGTCCCGGTTCCGGTTGACATGATCGGTGTTCCCGCCGGGGCGGCGTAATCGATGCCGTAGTGCGGCGCGTAGTGATGGAGGACGGGGTGAAACCGTTTCCTGCTGAAGCTCGAGCTGATCCGCGTGTACGACAGGGGCGCCTTGAGGAGCTGCTTTTGCAGTGACTTGCCGTCCTGGTCGAAGTAATCGGACAGATCCGTCTCGTTGTCGAACAGGAAGGCGTAGTGACTCACGCCCCGGGTATTGAATTCGGCGGCGATGATGGTACCGATTGCGGCGTTCCGATCGGATTCGGACAGATCGGTCCTCGCCATCTCCTCGTAGATCACGCGGAAATAATCGTTCTTTTGTACTTCGGTGAAGAAGTCTATATCCCAGGCGAAGATATCGGTCAGTTTGGCACCCAGCTCGAGCGGCAGTGACTGATCGATGATCGTCGCGTAGAGCGAGCGTTCGATCAGGCCCGAGGCTGATTTGACCTCGACGCTGAACGGATACTCCTTCCGTTCGGTTATGTATTCCTCGCCGTTCCTCGTCACCTCGATATAGCTCACTTCGTCGAGTTCGAGCGTGAACCGGTCGAGGGATCCCGTGCTGTCGGTGAAGAATTCGTAATTCTGTCCGGGGTAGACGCGCCGGAAGTCGTAGACCGGTTTGGATTTGCTGGCGATCGTGTTGATATCCTGCGGTGTGACGCCGCACGCCGTCATCAGATCGAAGAAGCTCATGTTCTTGCCGATGGCACCGGTGTAGGCGGGGGTGGGCTCGAGGGTCTGCGGCATTGCATGTTCGAGCGCTTCGCCCGGTTCCGTGTCCACATCCGCCGGTACTGTCAGGGCATGCTCAGGCTCCTGCCGGGTCGCCACGATGAGCACGACGGCCAGAAACGCCATGATCAGAATGCCCGATATGAATCTGCTTTTTTTCATTGCCGTTACCGAGTTTGGTGAACAATATAGGAATCGTGCCCATCCCGTCAAGAAAAACAGCGCTTATGGACCATCTGCGGAGCTTGCAAGAAATGGACCGGATAGGGTGGCCCCGGGATCCGGGCAGGTCCGCCGTGCCGTCCACGGTATTCATGGCTAAAAAAACGTTGAAAAGAACGGCCCGTGCATTGATAATGAATAAAATTTATAATCAAAACAACAACGTAAGCGCGGATGTAACCTATTCCATGACCGCTTGATTGCACGCGGCAGCGAGATTGATGGGAGATGAGGTAATCCGGGGAGCGGGCGATGGAGAACATCGAAGCTTTCGGCGAGGTTGGTGGACGCCGCCTGCACATTGTCTCTCATCCAACCGTTCCAACCCAATCGACGCCGAAAGGTCTCCCGAAAAAGATCACCTCGCTCTGTCCCGAATGCTGCCGCCGAATCGAGGCGACGCTGTTCGAAAAGGATGGAAAGGTATTCATCAGAAAGGGATGCCCCGAACACGGAACGTTCCGGGATCTGATATCGAGCGATGCCACGTTCTATCTCAAGATGGAGCAGTGGACCTTCGAGGACGAGTCTGGAATACGCAATCCTCCCGTTACGGATCCTCCCCGGTGTCCGGAGAGCTGCGGGCTGTGCTCGGATCATCTGGCGACGGCGTGCCAGCTCAACATCGATCTCACCAACCGGTGCAACCTGGACTGTCCGTTCTGTTTCGCCAACTCGAACACCAGCGGTATCCTGTACGACATGCGTCGTGATCAGATCGAGCTGATGCTTCGAACGGCACGGGCGATCGAGCCGAAGCGCAACAAGACGATCCAGTACGCGGGGGGGGAACCGACGATCCACCGGGACTACATCTGGGCGATACGGCGCGCCAAGGAAATCGGCTTCACCTATGTGATGACCGCGACGAACGGCATCACCTATGCGAAGAGCCGCGAATTCACCGAGCGGAGCAGGGAGGCCGGCCTCGATGCCCTCTACCTCCAGTTCGACGGCGTGCATGACGAGACATACCGGAGGATGCGCGGGCGTTCCCTCGCCGAGGTCAAGTTCAGGGCGATCGAGCATGCGCGCGCGGCCGGACTGCGCGTGGTTCTCGTCCCGACAGTCGTGAAAAGTGTCAATGACCACGAGATCGGCGACATCATCAGGTT
This sequence comes from Patescibacteria group bacterium, assembly GCA_035529435.1. Taxonomy (GTDB): domain Bacteria; phylum Krumholzibacteriota; class Krumholzibacteriia; order Krumholzibacteriales; family Krumholzibacteriaceae; genus DATKWS01. Next base: position 15,940 of record DATKWS010000069.1, on the reverse strand, counting down.
CGCCCTCGACAACCTCGATGTTATCAACGGCATCAGTTTTCAGCCGGTCTCGTTCACCGGGCGGATCTCTTACGAGGAACGGGTGAAACAGCGGTTCACGCTGGCCGACCTCGCCGCGGCGGTCAAGGAGCAGACCGGGTATCTCGAACCGTACCGTGACTGGTATCCGCTGTCATTTGTCTCGCCCCTTTCGAAGCTGATGGAGCGGGTCAGCGGGCGGCCGACCATGACAATAAGCTGCCACGGCGATTGCGGCGTCGGTGCATATGTCATATCCGACGGGCACGGAACGGTGGTGCCGATCACCAAGTTCGTCGACATCGAAAGGGTGATGCTGGAATTGAACCGGATGAGCGCAAAGATGATCCCGTTTATCGAGCGTCCGTTGAAGTTCGCCCAGTTCTACCGTGTGCTTCGCAAGCATTACCTCGGAGACGAGCTCCCCGCGGGATTCCGCTTCTTCGACTTCATCAGCGCCCTGGCGCCGACACTCTTCCGGCGCGTGTCGGGACTGGGGAAGAAGTTGGATTGGAAATTTCTCATAATTCTCTCAATGCATTTCCAGGACCGCTACAATTTCAACCTCGACCGGGTGCGCCGTTGCAACGTGCACTACGCGGCACCCGACGGGCGGATCTACCCGTTCTGCACCTACAACTCGGGTCCAACCTTCCGGACCCGGTTGGAGAAACAATTCGCCCAGCCGGTGAAGCGATCGTAGGAAATAGCTTACATATCACATCAAGTTAATAGCGCAATTCATTGTAATTTATATTTATATACATATTTCACTAGTGATGTTGGCCGTGATGTTTCAATGAGACGCAACAGACGTGGGGGCGGGTGCCGCAGGAGCCTCGTATTGAAAAATCAACACGGATCGGCTATGCTCTCTGCGCCCGGGCGCGCTGTTCCGGATGATGAGCCGTATCGAACGGTCGTAATGCCGGAGATTGATCCGTTACCCCGGGGCAGGCCGGCATCGGAGCGTGAGACGCATGATCGAGTACCGTGAGGATTTAAGACGCGAGCTCGAGGCCCTCAAGAAGAAGGCGGAAACAATCTTCAAGCGGGCGGGCCGTGTGGGGGCAATCGATCTGCCCCTGCAGCGGCAGGGGGTCGAGCGATCACCGAGCCGCATTGTCCGTCCTTCGGGACCGCTCTCCGAGCTCGTGCCGGGGCAGCCGGTCGAGGCCGCAGGGCGCGGTGTATTCTACCGGGTTCTTGCCGGAGCCGAGGCGATCTGGCAGGATACGCTGGCGCTTCATCGTGAATACCTCGACGCCCTGGCGAATCCATTTCAGCTTGAGGCGGCGGGACTCGAACCGCTTCTCGCATTGAAGGACCTCAGACCGGAGGAGGTCTGCTACCTCGATCTCGAGACGACCGGTCTTTCGATGGCGCCCCTCTTTCTCGTCGGGCTGATGTACACGGATGGCGACCGCCTCGTGGTCGATCAGTTCTTCGCACGCGATTACACCGAGGAGCCGGCCGTGCTCGGCTTTACCGGATCGTTCCTCGAGCGGTTCAGGGCGCTCGTCACATTCAACGGTTTCCGGTTCGATGTGCCGTTCCTTCACGAGCGGATGACGATTGCGGGGATCGAGTTCGCCGAACCGGGGATTCATGTCGACCTGCTGCCGATCGCGCGCAAGCTGCTCAAAAAGAGAACACCAGATCACAAGCTCCAAACACTCGAGAGCTTTCTCTGCCGGCGGAAGCGGATCGGGGACATGCCGGGGAGCGAGATCCCCGATGTCTACCACGAGTTCGTTCGTTCGGGGGACGCGGCCGATATCGCAGCCGTGTTCCACCACAACCGCCTCGACCTGTTGACGATGGTACAGCTCGTGACGATCTTTCTCGCGAATACCGGCGAACCATAAGGAGCGACCGTGGACGTAACAAAGTTTTTGAAACGCATCGAGGCCGCTGATTTCTACCGGGACCAGGTGGTCCACAAGCACGCGATCCCCGCGCGGAAAGCCCGCTTCGCTCCGATAAAGACGCCGCTGCCCGGACCGCTCCGTGACGTCCTCGGGCGCACGGGGATCGAAAAGCTCTATTCCCATCAAGTCGATGCGATCGAGGCGCTGCGCACGGGCCGGAGCGTCGTCATCGTTACATCGACGGCGAGCGGGAAGACGCTCTGCTATAACATCCCCGTTCTGGAGAGCCTGCTCGAGGATTCCGAGAGCCGCGCTCTGTATCTTTTTCCGACCAAGGCGCTCGCGCAGGACCAGCTCAGGGTGCTGCGCCGGTACAGCGAGGGGGGGCTGCAATTCGAGGCGGGAACGTACGACGGCGACACGCCGCAGGCCCTCAGGCGAAAGCTCCGCGACAGCGCGCGGATCATTCTCACCAACCCGGACATGCTCCACTCGGGGATCCTGCCGAACCACGCGAAGTGGGCGCCCTTCTTCTCGCGGCTCCGCTATGTCGTGGTCGACGAGATACACACGTACCGGGGGATATTCGGCTCGCATGTGGCGAACGTGATGCGGCGGTTGACGCGCATCTGCGAGCACTACGGCGCCAGGCCCGTATTCGCCGCATCGTCCGCCACCATCGCGAATCCCGGAGAACACGCGGAGAAACTCCTCGGCAGGAAGATGAAGGTCGTGGCCAGGGACGGCTCGCCCCGTGGGAGAAAACAGTTTCTGTTCTGGAATCCGCCGACGATCGACGTGCAGGAGATGGAGCGCCGCAGCCCCAATATCGAGGCGGCCGAGCTCGTGGCGAAACTCGTCCAGGACGATGTGCAGACGATCGCCTTCGTGCGCGCGCGGGTCGTGAGCGAGGTGATCACCCGGTACACGCGCGAGAAACTCGGCGAGCGCCGCGCTTCGATGAGCGACGCGGTCCACCCGTACCGGGGGGGGTACCTTCCCGAGGAGCGCCGCGCCATCGAACGGCGGCTCTTCAGCGGCGACCTGAAGGCCGTCATCAGCACCAACGCACTCGAGCTCGGGATCGACGTCGGCGCGCTGCACGCCTCGATCCTCGTCGGATACCCGGGGAGCATCGCCTCGACATGGCAGCAGGCCGGGCGGGCGGGGCGGGGAAGCGAGGAGGCACTGATCATCTTCATTCCGTACAACTCGCCCCTCGATCAGTACCTCGCGAAACATCCCGACTATTTCTTCGGGCGTTCGCCGGAGAACGCGATTATAGATCCTGAAAACCCGCATATCCTTCTGGGGCACGTACGGGCCGCCGCGTTCGAGCTCCCCCTCGGGGTCAAGGAGGTCGAGGGAATGGGCGAATACGCCGTATCGATCGCGGAGCTCCTCGAGGAGGAGCGCGAGTTGAATTTCGTCAAGGGGAAATGGTTCTGGCGCGGGCACGGCTATCCGAGCGCCGATGTCAATCTCAGGAACATCTCGCCGAACGTGTATACCATCATAGACGAGTCGGCGGGAAACGTGGTGATCGGTACGATCGACGAGGCGAGCGCATTCCAGCAGGTCCATCCCCAGGCGATCTACCTCCACGAGGCGGAGACATATTTCGTGCGCGATCTCGACACTGATAAGAAGATAGCGTTCATCGAAAAGACCAACGTCGACTACTATACACAATCAATTACCGAAGTGCAGGTAAAGGTCGACCGCGAGGAGAAGAGCGCGAAATGGCGGGTGAGCGAGATATGTTACGGGGATGTGTCGGTCACATCACTGACCTTCATGTTCAGAAAGATCAAGTTCGGGAGCCGCGACTCGATCGGGTACGGCACGTGCGACCTTCCCGCGCAGGTGCTCGAGACGACGGGGCTCTGGATCGTGCCGCCGCCCGAACTACTCTCACTCGTGCGCACGTGGGGCCGCATCCCGAGCGAAGGGCTCCTCGGCCTCTCGAACATCCTGCGCGAGGTCGTGCCGCTCTTCGTGATGTGCGATCCGCTCGATATCGGGACAACGGTGAATTCCCGCTCGACCGGAGGCCCCGCTGTGTACGTGTACGATAAATATCCCGGCGGTCTCGGGTTTTCACTCAAGGCGTACGATCTCGTCGAGGAGATCATGACGGCCGCGCTGGAACTGATCGAGACGTGTTCGTGCAAGGGCGGCTGCCCCTCGTGCGTCGGTTCGCCGATTCCGCCCTTCTCGCAGCTCGATCCCGATACGGGTGCGAAGGGAATGATCCCCGACAAGGAGGCGGCGCTGGTCATCCTGCACGGCCTGCTCGAGAGGGTGGCGTACAAGCCGCCCCCGCCGCAGGGACGCCGCGGTGATGAGCCGGTGGAGCGGCCGAAGGGAAAGCCCCTCCCGATCGAGCTCGAGGGGAAACTGCGCGAGGGATTGAGAAAAACGAAGGAACGAAAACGCGCGCGGGAAGTATTGTAGAGCCGGGAAGATGGTTGGAATTCGCGGACCGGAGTGGTTTTCGATACCCGAATCGCTCCGGCATATCGCCAGGGAGTTTCTGAATGACACGCAAGAAATACCGACTCACGGCCATGGCCTCCTGCGCGGGGTGAGCATCCAAGCTCGGCCCGACGGAGTTGTGGCCCGTGCTGAAAACCTTGCCCGCGCAGGAGCATCCCGACCTGATACTCGGTCTCAATCAGGCGGATGACAGCGGCGTGATACGCCTCGACGACGAACGCGCGCTGATCCTCACGCTCGATTTCTTCCCGGCGATCGTGGATGATCCGTACGTGTTCGGCCAGGTGGCGGCGGCCAATGCTCTGAGCGATGTCTACGCGATGGGCGGGGTGCCTCTCGCGGCTTTGAATATCGTCGGATTCCCCCAGAAGGATCTCCCGATCGAGGCGCTCGGCGAATTGCTGCGCGGCGGCGCCGCCAAGGTCAACGAGGCGGGTGCCGTAATCGTCGGCGGCCACACCATCAAGGATTCGGAGCTCACGTACGGCCTCTCGGTGGTCGGCCTCGTGCATCCCAACGGGATCATGACACTCGGCGGCGCACGTCCGGGAGGCGTGCTCGTTCTCACCAAGCCGATCGGTACGGGGATTTATTCCACGGCATTGAAGCACGATGCCCTCTCGCCCGAACAGGAGGAATATTTTTACTCGGTCATGGCGATGCTGAACCGCGTCGCCGCCGGAGAGATGAAACGCTCCGGCGCGACCGCCTGCACCGATGTCACGGGATTCGGCCTTCTCGGACATGCGCTGGAAATGGCCGAGGCCTCCGATGTCACTATCGCGATCGATGCGGGCGCGGTGCCGAAGCTCCCCGGCGTATTAGGGCTCGCCGAGAAAGGATATCTCACCGCCGGCGGTACGGCGAACCGGGAGTACGTCAAAGATAAATTGACCATGGAGGGAGAGCTTACTCCCGAGATGGAAATGCTGCTCTACGATGCGCAGACCTCGGGGGGGCTGCTCGTCGCCGTACCGCGTGACCGGGCTGATGGGTTTCTCGAATCAATTCATGCGCGGGGGGTTCGGGATGCCGGTATTGTCGGGGAAGTTCTGGCTGCCGCCGATACAAGAATCGTCCTGCGGACTTGAATCTATTCCCTCAGGGGGAAGAAATCCGTACCCTTATTCATAGAGAACACATTTAAAAAGGGTTATTTATAGATTCATGAACGTCTATATCGTATTCGCCCACCCGGGCAAGAAATCATTCACGCGGGAAGTCCTGGATGCTTTTATCATAGGTCTCGGGGATGCGGGGCATACGTACGAGCTGGGGGATTTATATGATATGAACTTCCAGACCGACATGGATCTCGCGCAGTACAAACGGGAGACGGGGCTCGATCCCGATGTACCGGTGCCGGAGGATGTGAAGAGAGAGCACGAGAAGATAGAGAGGGCCGATGCTCTGGTATTTATATACCCCCTCTGGTGGAGCGACTGCCCGGCGAAGCTCAAGGGGTGGTTCGACAGGGTGTGGACGTATGGCTATGCGTATACGTACGACGATACCGAAGCCGGGGTCCACCTGAGCTCAAAGATTACTATTAAAAAAGCCCTGGTGATCTGCCCCGCCGGGCACACGGCCGAGCATCTCGAGGAGATCGGAATAGCCGAAAGCATGCGCAGGGTAATGATGCATGACCGGTTGCTGGGAGTCGGCGTAAAGGAAGCACGTATTGAGATCCTCGGCGGGATGGTTCTCAACGACGAGACGAACCGGAAAAAGAATCTCGAACGGGCCTACCGGCTCGGTAGGGATCTTTAATTATGTTCATGTTATTTCTCGGCTTACTGCCTTCGTGCAGCGACGACGTGCCGGCACCGTGCTGGCATCACGGTATGCTCAGTGATAAGGGGCTGGTCATGAAACGTTCTATCGTGGTGCTCGTTCTCTCGATGTTCCTTTTCTCTTGCGCCGGGAAGGAGGAGAAGGAGGCCGCGCCTCCCGCGGCGACCGCGGAATGGCTCGCGGAGGAGCTCGATCTCGAAGAGGCGATCGTCAGGGCGCCGGCGGGGATCGTCTCCGCCGCCGTTCCGCTCGATATCGAATTCAGGGAGCCGGTCATTCCCCGGCATCTCGTGGGGACGATCCTCGACGGGAGTCCCTTCACCTTCGATCCGCGCATCGAGGGGCATGCCGAATGGCTTTCACAGCGCTCGCTCCGCTTCGTACCGGTCGAGTACCTGCCGGCCGGTGCGCGCGTCAGCGCCGTCCTGAACGGCACTGCGGCGTTCGGGCGGCGGAAGAGTGTCAATGATTTCCGTTTTTCGTTCAGTGTCGCCGAGCAGGAGGTACTCTCGCTCACCGGCGATTTCATCCCCGCACCTGAACGGATGAATGGTGTGCGATACACCGGCACGATTATGTTTGCTCAACCGGTCGACGCCGGCGGGATCGGGACGGAGGCCGCCTTCGCGGGGCCGGGGGGAAGGATCGATCTCGCGGTAGAAGCATCCGAGGATGCACGGCGGGTGAATTTCGTATCGGGGATCATACTACGCGCGGACAAGGGGCAGAGCTTTACCCTCGCGCTTCCGGGGAAGTATTCGGCGGGCGGGACGAAATGGGAACGCACGGTGTTCCTGCCGGAAATGGGAGTGTTCCGCATTCTCGCGCACATGGATATGACCTCGCCCGGTGAGGAACGCCCGACGTACGGATTCCGGTTCAGCGATCCGGTTAAGAGGGAGATCGATCTATCGGGCTTCGTCGTGGTGGAGCCCGAGGTCGCGTACGATATCCGTGTACAGGGGAATTTCCTTCTGCTGGGGGGGAATTTCGCCCCCGGGCGCCTCTACAACATCACGATCGCGAAGGGATTTCCCGGTGCGTACGGGACGAAAATGCCCGGTGAGTACAGCGCCGAATTCGCCATAGGCAATATCGAGCCCCAGGTCGAGTGGCTCCAGAGCGGCGTGTACCTTCCCACCGACAATACATTCAAGCTCCAGTTCAAGTCGGTGAACGTGGCCCGGGTGCGCGTGTCGGTAATAGAAATATTCCCGAAAAACATCGGGTTCTTCATTCAATCGAACGCGCTTGTCGACCAGAGCCGCATACCCCGCAGTCGCTGGTACGGCGGTGCCGGCGACTACAGCGATATCAACCGCGTGGGTGAGGAGATCTTCACCGACACACTGGCGATAACCGACGATCACAACCGGTGGGCAAAGAGCGAGCTCGACCTCGGCCGCATCTTCCAGGGAAAGAAGAACACCGCCTTCGTCGTGCAGCTGCGGTTCGGGCCGCGTGATCTCGTGGGGAACTGCGTCAATGACCGGGACGAAATGGGGGAGGGTGATCTCTACTACGAGACGGGGAACTATTACGAGAATCCGTGCCAGGATGGGTATTACTACTCGCGCGGTACGGTGAGCAAGCTTCTCATCTCATCCGATATCGGCCTCACCGTGAAGCGATCCGGTGACGGTACGCATGTATTCGCCGCGGATGTCCTCCGCGCCCGTCCCGTGAGCGGACTCACGCTCGGGTTGTACTCCCACCAGAACAGGCTGCTCGAAACAAGGACGACCGATCGTGACGGTCATATCCTGTTCAATGAGACGGGCGCCTATATCTTCGGCACGGACAATTCGGGTATCGCGCTCATCAAGCTGAGTCATACCCCATGGGAGGTGAATGCGTTCGATGTGGCCGGCGCCGAGGGCGTCGCGGGAGGGACGGATGTTTTCATCTACACCGAACGGGGCGTCCACCGCCCGGGTGATACCGTTCACCTGTCGGCGATCGTACGGATGGACGGAACGGTGCCGCCGGAAAAACAGCCCGTCATCCTCACGGTGAAAGATCCCCGGGGACGGACCGCGTACGAATCGAGGACGAACTGCGGTATCAACGGCCATGTCTACTTCGCGATCCCGACGGCTCTCGAAGATCCGACCGGCAGCTGGCTCGCGGAGCTCACCGTGGGGGACCGGGCGTTCACGAAGGCGTTGCGGATCGAGACGGTGAAGCCGTTCCGTCTCAAGATCGATTTCAATATGCAGGATGCGTTTCATCCGCCCCGCACGGACCTGGCGGGCACGATCACCTGCCGGTATCTATTCGGCGCGCCGGCGGCGGGTCTCCGGACCGAGGTGCGGGCCGATATCTCGGGCAGGAACTTCACAACGGAGAGGTACGGCGGTTTCATATTCTCGACTCCATTACAGGAGTACGCGCGCCGGTCGAGCGGCATTCTCGATACACGGCTCGATGAGCAGGGGAACTCTTCATTCGAGTACCGGATCCCCGATCTGCGCGGGGCGCCGGGACTCGTTCATGCAATCCTTACCGTGAACGTCTACGAGAAGGGGGGAAGCTTCACGTCGGCGCGCCGCACGACGACCGTATACCCCTACGAGGCGTTTGTCGGAATCAAGGACGTGTTCGAGTATGGCTCCGCCGAGGTCGGGGAGACCTACTCGGTACCGATCATCGTCACCGATGGTGAGGGGATGCCGGTGGAGGGGCACAGGCTCGACATCGCCGTCTACGTGAACCGGGAGCACTGGTGGTGGCACTACGACCGCCGGGATCAAAAGGATTTCCGCCGCATGGAATCGACGTACCTCGCCGGAGAGTACACGTATCACTCGGGGACCGAGCCGGTTCTTCTCGCACTCCCCGTCGAGGATTACGGGCGGCATTTCATAGAGGTGAAGGATGCCGACTCGGGGCACGAGGCGGGGATCTTTTTCTACGCCACCGCAGGGGGAAGGCCCGCGCCCGGCGAGGAGGCCGAGCGTAATTACCTGCAGATCACATCCGACAAGGACGTATACGCCGTCGGTGACGAGGCGGCCGTCGCCTTCGACTCGCCGGCCGAGGGAATGGCGCTCCTCACCGTTGAAAAGGGAAACGGTATCATCGGCCGCGAGTGGAAGGAGGTGCGGGAGGGCCGGACCTTCTTCACGATCCCGATCACGGAGGAGCTGCTGCCGAACTGCTACGCCTCGATCAGCATGATCCAGCCGCACAATCAGAACAGCAACGACCTGCCGATGCGCCTCTACGGTGTCAAGACACTGTACGTCGAGGACGGATCGACGCACCTGCCGCTCGATTTCTCCGCGCCCGCCGAGTTAAAGCCGAAGCAGCCATTCACGATCGATGTGATCTCGCGGGCGAAACAATCGGCCACATTCACGATCGCGATCGTCGATGAGGGGTTGTGCGATCTCACCGGCTTCGATACACCGGCGCCGTGGGAGTACTTCTTCCGGAAGATCAGGCTCGGCGTGACGACGCTCGACAACTTCGACGAGATCCTGGGAGTGCTGTACCCGGACATCGAACGCTACTTCTCGATCGGCGGCGGCGAGGCGTTCGAGGAGCTGGAACGCGAGAAGCGTCTCGGACAGGTCCGTGTCATGCGTTTCAAACCGGTCGTACTGTACGGGGAGCCGGTGGTGGTCGAGCCGGGGGAAACGGTGAGTACGCCGTTCACCATGCCGAACTACGTGGGATCGGTCCGCGTGATGGTGGTGGGGGCGGCGGGGCACAGCTACGCCTCCCTCGAGAAGACGGTGCCGGTGCGGCAGCCGCTGATGATTCTCCCGACCGTGCCCCGCGTCGCACGGCCGGGTGATACCTTCGCGCTCCCCGTTTCCGTCTTCGCCATGGACAGCACGGTGGGGGACGTGCGGCTCTCGCTCGGGCTCTCGTCCAATCTCTCCGTGGACGGTCCCCGGGAGATCGGCATGTCGTTCGCGCGGCCCGCCGAGCGGGATACCGCATTCTCCGTGCGCGTGGGGAACCGGGTCGGCGCGGACACGGTGACGGTCGTGGCGGCGTCGAGGGCGGTTACCGCCGATTACACCGTCCACCTTCCCGTTGAGAGCCCCAACCCGTACTTCACCGAGGTGACCGACACGTCAGCCGATCCCGGTCAGACGATCACCCTTGTGCCGGAGAAGTTCGGTCTCGAGGGAACGAATGCGGCGCGTATCGCCTTCTCGCGCATGCCCGACATCCAGATCGATAAACGTGTGAAATACCTCATCAACTACCCGTACGGGTGCATCGAGCAGACCGTTTCATCCGCCTTCCCGCAGGTTTTCCTGCCGAACCTGATCGAACTGAGGGCGGATCAGAAGCAGGCGATCACGGACAATGTCAATGCGGCGATAACGAAGCTCACGCGGTTCCAGATGCGCGAGGGATTCTCGTTCTGGCCCGTATCGACGGATCGTCCGGGAACGTACAGCGATTGGGGTTCGAGCTACGTCGGTCACTTTCTCGTCGAGGCGAAGGAACGCGGGTACCATGTGCCCGGCGGGCTCTACAACCACTGGCTGCGGTCGGCGCGGAAAAACGCGAAGCGGGTAAATGTGAACGACCACCGGTACCAGATGTACCGCCTGTTTGTTCTCGCGCTCGCCGGTGAACCGCACATCGGGGCGATGAACCTCGTTCGGGAGAATTATCTCCCGGCGCTCGATCCCCTGTCACAGAAACTCCTCGCGGTTGCGTACCACGTGAGCGGGGAAACGGACGCCGCCCGGACGGTCGACCGCGCGGCACCGACCGAGATTCCCCCCTTCCGGGAGCTCGGCGGTACGTACGGATCGGCGCTCCGCGACAGGGCGCTCATGACGTACCTGTGCGTGAAGATGGGTGACCTCCGAACGGCGGGTAATCTCCTCCGGGCGATGGCGAAGGAGTTCAGGCCGTGGGGATGGTACTCCACACAGGAGACCGCCATGGCGCTGCTCGGTATCGGCGCCTTCTACGATGCGTCGCCGTATTCGGGCGGCGCGGTGAAGTTCACTCTGAGGATAGCGGGAGGCGAGGCGGAGGCGGTGAGCCTTGCGGGCCACCAGATCGTACGCGAGCTCGATGATGCGTGGGGTGAGGAGATCACCGTCACCAACGACAGCGATAACCCGCTCTTCGTGACCCTCTTCATCGAGGGGATCCCGCTCGATGACCGGATCAAAACGGAGCAGGCGGGATTGCAGCTCGCGCGGAATTTCTACGACGCCGACGGCAGGCCGGTCGATGTGGGGGAGCGGTCCCAGGGTAAGAGTTTCTGGATTGTCTACACCGTCGAGAACCGGTACGGCATGCCGCTCGAAACGCTCGCACTCACCAGCGTTCTTCCGTCGGGATGGGAGATCCTCAACCGGCGCCTGACGGGGGAGGCGCTGCCGCCGTGGGTGCAGCGGCTGCGCGTCTCGGACGGCGAGTACCTGGACATCCGGGACGATCGCGTCAACTGGTTCTTCGACCTGCCCCTCAGGGGTGAGGCACGGTTCGCCGTGGAGATCAATCCGACATTCCGGGGAACCTACCGGCTGCCCCCCGTTTCCGTCGAGGCGGTCTATTCGCCCGATTATTTTGCGCGGATCGCCGGAGGCACGGTAATAATTAAATAATTAGATGAATTACTTAAAGTATAAATTGAAGTCAGGGGGAACGGGGCCGGCCGGACGTCTCCGGGTGTTCCGCGCGGGGGCCACGCGCAGCTGGCTCTTGATACTTGTACTCGCCTCCGCAATCGGGTTCACCGTGTGGATCGCGCTCCCCGCCGGAACCCTCTTTCCGGAAGATTACTCGACGCTTGTCCTCGATTCACGCGGCCGGCTCCTCAGGGCGACCCTCGCGAATGATCAGCAGTTCCGGTTTCCGCCCGATGAGGGGCCGCTCCCGGAAAAGTACGTCGTCGCCCTCGTGACGAATGAAGACCGGCGGTTCTTCAGCCATCCCGGCGTCGACCCGCTCGCCCTGGTGAATGCCGTATGCACGAACATCAAAGCCGGCAGGCGGATCCGCGGCGGGAGCACGATCACGATGCAGGTCGCGCGCCTCGCCGATCCGAAGCCGCGCACCTATTACAACAAATTCGTCGAATGCCTCACGGCGGTTAAGCTCTCGCTCCATTTCCCGAAAGAGAAGACACTCTGGTTCTATGCGCACAACGCGCCGATGGGCGGGAATATCGTCGGGATCGAGGCGGCGGCGCATCTCTATTTTGGAATACCCGCCGGTGAACTGACCTGGGCCGAGGCATCGCTCCTCGCCGTACTGCCGAACAATCCGTCGATGATCAACATCGACCGTGGCCGGCCGCATCTGCGCGAAAAACGGAACCGCCTCCTCGCGCGCCTGCTCACCGAGGGCATCATCGATTCCCTCACCTGCGGTATGGCGTGTGCGGAACCACTCCCGGAGCCTGATCCGCGCGCTCCCTTTATCGCGCCGCATTTCACGACGATGGTTCTGGAGCGCGCGGATGACGCGCCGGCCCTCCCCGGAGGCGATCCGGGCAACGCGGGCAATTCAAGACGGATCACGACGACCCTCGACGTCGAGATCCAGAAGCGCGTGTTCGAGGCCGCCCGCCTGCACGCCGCCGTACTGTCGAATGGGGGGATCGAGAATCTCGCCGTTCTCGTCATCGAGACGGGATCCGGGAAGGTGCGGGCGTACGTCGGGTCCCACGATTTCTACGACGACGAGCACGGAGGGCAGATCGACGGCATCAGGGCGTACCGCTCGACGGGAAGCCTCCTGAAACCGTTTCTCGTCGCCAGGGCCCTCGACCGGGGACCTTTCACGATCGAAGCGAAGATACAGGACGTGCCGACCTATTACGGAACATTCGCACCGCAGAACGCATCGCGGGATTTCAGCGGTCTCGTCGGTCTCGACCGGGTTCTCATCGAATCCTTGAACGTTCCTTCGGTCCGGCTCCTCAATGCATACGGGCTCGGTGATTTCTACGATTTTCTCGTCGAGGCGGGTTTCGAGGGACTATTCAGGTCTCCGATGCGGTACGGGCTGCCGCTCGTGATCGGCGGCGCGGAGGCGAACCTGTACGAGCTCGCCCGGCTCTACCTCGCCCTCGCCAATTTCGGCGAACCGAAGACGCTCCGCGCGGTGGAGCGCGATACGGATGATCGCGCCCGCGGCACGAGATTCTTCAGCGAGGGCGCCTCCTGGCTCGTCCTCGACGTGCTGAAGCGGCTCTCGAGACCGGGCATCGAGTTCTACTGGGAGCGTTTCGACGGCCAGGTACCGGTCGCCTGGAAGACCGGTACGAGCTACGGGCAGAAGGATGCATGGGCCATCGGCGTCAACGGGCAGTGGACGATCGGTGTCTGGGCCGGAAACTTCACGGGGGAGGGGAATGCCTCGCTGAGCGGGGCGCGCTCGGCGGCGCCGCTCCTCTTCACGCTTTTCAATATGCTCACGCGGCGAGACCTGCCGGTCTGGTTCGACGAGCCGCACCACGATCTCAAGGAGGTCGCATGCTGCGCCGGGAGCGGGTACCCCGCCGGCCCGTACTGCCCCGGAACCAACCTTGTGAAATGCCCGCGCCGCCTGCAGCGGCCCGGGACATGCCCGTACCACAGGCGGTACCTCGTCGATGCATCGACGGGCCGGTCGGTGTGCTCGCTCTGCTGGGAAGGCGTCCGGACGAGATGGGACACGCTCTTCGTCGTACCGCCCGCCGTGAAGGAGATCCTGGCGCGGAAAGGCCGGCATGTGGACGCGGTGCCGTCCCACGCCGCGCGCTGTCCGACCTTTGAGGACGGGAGCAGGATCGAGCTCGTCTACCCCGTCGATGGCATCAAGATCTTCGTGCCCCGCGATTTCGACGGCGAGCACGAGCGGATCGTTTTCTCCGCCAAGCACCAGCGGCCGTCGGAACACCTCTTCTGGTATCTCAACGGATCACTGATCGGGGAGACGGTGGAGCATCACGAGCTGCCGGTCGAGCTGGACGAGGGCTCCCACCGACTGACGGTGCAGGACGAGGAAGGATTCAAGCGGACCGTCTCGTTCGCCGCGTACAAGAAGAATTCGTGAAAACCGCCGGGTGGGAACGGTCCGCCGCCGGTCGGACCGGGGGACGGGACCGCCCCCTCTTTTTTTATCTTTCCGCTGAATATGTCGTCACGCGGGATATCCGGGTCCACAGGATAACATCGTGTTGATCGATCGCCTGCTCGATCTGGTACAGGATCATCGTACAGCACAGACGGCTCATCGGGTAACGCTTCTCCGCGGTCGCCGGCGGTTCAGGAACCTGCGCCGGAGAAACACCCCCGCGATCCTGAGGGGGCTCCCGCCGGAGTAACTTCCCGTCCAGATGCGGTCGCAGTGCACGCATATCGGAATCCGGTCGTAGCGTCCCGTCACCATCAATTCGCGCATCTTCACCATGGCGGGTCCGTTCCAGATCTCCGGGAGGGTATGTTCCCGAATGTTTCCCACCACGGCTCCCTGCATCGTGTCGCGACAGCAGATCGACACGTTCCCATCGTAGTGAATGTTCATCATGAGCCAGAGGTGGGAACAGGGATGGTACTTCGTCTTTTTCCCTCCACGGGTCGTTCGATATCCGTATTGCTCCCCCGCCTTTGTCGAGAAATCGCCCGACCAGTTGTGAAGCTGGTACATGATGTACCGGAACGGGAATTCCTCTCCGAAGAGTGCCCTGAGGGCGGAGAGGCTCCGGCCCCGCTCCTCCGGAGTCTCGCCGCGCCAGTCGAGGTCCTTGAGCTTCACATCGACCGGCGCCCCGCGTTCCCGGATGAGCACGGCCAGCTCCTGGATATTGTCATGAACACGTTCCCAGTCGGCCGGGGGACACATCGCCTCGAAGTGAGCCCTATCCGCGCAGAAATCTATCATGAAGCTCCCGACGCCCGCATCGAGGAGGGAGGCGGCCATTCCGCGGGAGAGGAGCATGCCGTTGGTGGCGATCTGGGGGCCTATGCCGAGGCGCTCCGTGACGATCTCGACCATCCTGCCGATGTGCCTGTTCAGGAGCGGTTCACCGGTGAGGTAGAGCGAGATGCCGGCGCAGACCGCGTGGCGCTCGATCTGGCCGACCGCCTGTTCGAAGAGATCGAGTTCCATGGTGCCGAACGACATCGTGCCGGGCGGATCGGACTGGGGACAGAAGACGCATCGAAGATTGCAGGCGCTCGACGGGTCCACGTTGAAATAGCACGGCATGGGTGCCTCGGTCCGCTTAAAGAGATAGCCGAGGTAGCTCCGCGCGAGCGCGCGGTACAGACGGAACGAGCGGCGGAGACCGTTTGATTTCTTACGTTCCATACGGATTCCGTTTTCTCCGATCCGGGAGGCATGCATACGACGTCGCGCGACGCCGCCGGCCGGGAACAACGTATACAATAAATACAATCCCGTCAAGGCGGAAGGGCGGCGGCCGGGCGGCGGTCGATGACGGCGCTTTCTCGATCAACTTATATATGGATTAACTACTTGCATGAAAAGAGATATATGTATAGATTTGGAACGGGGTTTTACATGCATGCAATACCGTTATTAATTCGCCCTGCGTCACGGTACGGAACGCCCGGCAATGAGGAGGTACGGAATGAAACATCCATTCGAGAGACTCCGCATTCTCTGCGTATTATTCGCAATCATGGCCATCGCCGCGTGCGGCGAGGACGAGGTGACGGATGTCGATAACGGTGACGGGCCGGCGACCCTGGCTGGCAGGATCAAGCGGAACAACGAGTTCGCATTCGATCTGTACGGGGAGCTGAAGGACTCGGGCGACA
>DATKWS010000068.1:0-5536 GCA_035529435.1 Patescibacteria group bacterium | reverse complement strand
GGCGCGCTCGGGTGAGCGTCAGGTAGCCACGCATGAAACGGGACCGCAGAAGCTTTCAGCCCGAAACCCATAAGAAACAGTGCAATAACGAAAGCGACCGTTTTTGTCGCCCCAACGAGTTCGAGCTGCTGGGCCAGGTCCGGCATGTTGAGCGTGCCGGTTAATGAATATAAGAAAGCTATGCCGAAAAGCACCGCCGTGCTCGCGACGCCGCCGAGGATGAGATACTTGAATGACGCCTCGAGTTCCTCCTTCTCGCACCCGAAACCGACGAGTGCGTACGAAGCGATGGAGGCGATCTCGAGGAAGACATAGAGGTTGAACATATCCCCGGTGATCACGACGCCGTTCATGCCTGCGACCATTAGGAGGAAGAGTGAGTAATATTTCGGCTTCGCCGTGTAGGTCGTCATGTACTTCGTCGAGAAGATGATCGCCAGGAAGCTGATGACATTGATAACAACAAGCATCAATGAGCTCAGCCCGTCGGAAACCAGAAGGATGCCCCAGGGAGGCAGCCATCCACCCACCTTGTAGACAAAGGAGGGCTCGAACAGCATCCGGACGGCCATCACGGCGAGCGCCAGCGTCACGACGACGGCAAGGTAATCGGTGATTCGCTTGTTGACCTTTGTCACGAGCAGGTTGAAGAAAGCCGCCGCGAGCGGAATCGCCGTGAATAACGGATACAAACCCTGCATTGCTATTGCCTATCCTTTGAGCTTGTTGATCTCCGACATATCGAATGTCTTGTACTTCTCGTAAATCCGCAGGCAGAGCGCGACCATGAGCGCGAGCACCCCGAGACCGATGACGATCGAGGTGAGGACGAGCGCCTGCGGAAGCGGATCGACACTGTGATTCACCATTTCCTGCGGGGTCATCCCCTTCAGCATGATCGGGGCGATCCCTCCCCTGCGGTAACCGATCAGCACGAGAAAGAGGTTGATCGAGTATTCCGTGATGATGATCCCGATGATCTTCTTGACGATATTCTTCTTCGCGATGAGGCAGTAGAGCCCCATCACGAACAGCACGAGCGAGAGAAAATACAGGATCATTCTTTATTATTCCTTTTCAACTTCATCTTCATCCACCAACTTGTAGATAAATTTTCCGAATATCGAGAGGGCGACAAATATCGCGAAGAGGGACGCCATAACCTTGATCCCGATCGCGATATTGCACAGGGGAATCGTCCCGGCGCTCCACAGGTCGAACATCCGGCCATGGCCGAGGAAGTTTTTGAAAAAGAAACCCGCCGAAAATCCGATAATACCGATCACGATAAAGGCGAGGGCGCCGAGATTGTCCAGGATGGAGGCGCCGGTGTTGCTCAGCTTGCGCAGCGCGACATCCTTGCCGAAAGCGAGCGTGAGAATGATGTACCCGCACGCCAGGATCACGCCCCCCGCGAAGCCGCCGCCGGGCGTCAGGTGCCCGTACAGTACGATATAGACGCCGAAGATGATCATGATGCCGAGAGCGAACCGTACGATCGTCTTGACTATCGGGGTCATCCCCTGCTTGTCGTCCCTGATTTCCTGATCGATGTCAGCCATGCTTAGAATCCTTCGAAATTCTTTTTGATATCCTCATCCTCGAGAATGCCGAATTTCTCGGTGTCGTTCTCCCTCTTGTGCTTGCGCCCCCTGCGGCGCAGGATCACGAATGCGCCGATGATCGACGTGAAGAGGACGGTCGCCTCTCCGATCGTATCGTACGCCCGGAAATCGAGCAGGATGCTCGTAACGATGTTCGTCGCGCCGGTCTCTTCGGCGCCCGTCTCGAGGTACTTCCGCGATACACGCATCAGGGGCTCGCCGAACCGCGGCATCTCCTTCACGGCGAGGAGCGCGAAGATCAGGAAGAGGCCGAAAAATATCAGGCTCGAAACGAACGGGAACGTGTCCCGCCCCCCCGTGATCGCCGTGTTGTCGATCGTGATGGTCGCCCTGATGAGGATCACGAGTATGAGGATTTCCACGACCACCTGCGTGATGGCGATATCCGGTGCCCCGAGCATGAGAAACGCGATACTCAGGGTGAATCCGACCACGCCGACCGAGATAACCGACGAGAGGAGATTCTTCGTCTCGATGGCGATGATCGAGCCGATGATCATTAATCCTATAATTATTAGGATATAAATCTCCATCTATTTACCCTGCATCTTCCTCATCAATGAAACATGAGTATAAACGCCAGAACACCCAGACCTATAATCATCCAGGACAGATACGTTGAAAGAACACCATCGTGCATCCTTCTCAGTACCTGAACGAAATTATTCCCCAATTTACCCCATATATTATAAATGTCCAGCGCCCCCTTCTCTGCGTCCCGGAAGGCCGCGCTGAAGACGGGGCTGATATCATCGGTAACTGTCTTGTAGAAATGCGTTCCGGGTATCCGGATCTCCTCGTTGTCCATGATGTTGCCGCCGGTCCAGACGTTCTCGTCCAGCCTGACGTTCCGTATCCTGCTGAATGCATATATGATGAATCCGACGATGACGCCGACGATGATGAGCGCCGTCGCCGTACCGGGACTCCACAATCCCTCGGGAGAAACGATCTGCCCGCCGTCGACGGCCAGGACGTTCTGGCCGACGATCGGCATGATGAACCGCTCCAGCGGGTAGCGCGCGAAGACGCCGAACAGCACGCACAGTATGGCGAGAAAGATCATCGGCAGCTGCATCGAGAATCCGACTTCCTTCACGCCGTCGAGCCGCGCGGGGCGCCTGCCGAGGAAGAGGGAATGGAGCACCTTGACGAACGAGGCGAGGGTCAGGGCGCTGCCGAATACCGCCGCCACGAGGAAGATTATGTGACCTCCCTCCAGCATGCCCTGGTACACGAGCCACTTGGAGGCGAAGCCGTTGAACGGCGGCACGCCGGATATCGAGAGCGCCGCTATGACCGTCGTGATGAACGTCACCGGCATCAGCCTGGCGAGGCCGCCGGTATCCTCGAGCTCGGTCGTCCCGGCACGCGTCTCGATCGCTCCGGCCGAGAGGAAGAGGCCACTCTTGTATATGGCATTGTTCAGCATGTGAAAGAGTCCGCCGATGATCGCGATCGGAATCCCGCTCCCGACGCCGAGCACCATGTAGCCGACCTGGCTGACGGCGTGGAACGAGAGCAGTTTCTTGAGATTGTGCTGCACGAGCGCCATCATCACGGCGAAGATGATCGTCACCGAACCGACGATCATCATTGCGAGCGACAGGCCGGAACCGCCCTGCACCTGGAACAGATCGAGCGATATGCGGGCGAGCAGGTAGATGCCGAGGAGCTTGTCCAGCGCCGCGGGCAGGAACGCCATCACCGGCGCGTGCGTCGGCTTCGCCATCTCGGGCACCCACGAGTGGAGCGGCATCGCCCCCGCCTTGGCGACGGCCCCAACAAAGAGGAGCACGAACATGATGACGCCCAGGGCGTTCCCCGTGCTGATCGCGAGCTCGGACATCGAAAGCGTGTCGGTCGTGATCCAGATCAACAGGATCCCGAGCATCAGCGCCGCGTCGCTGAGGCCGAGGATCGTAAAGCACTTTACCGCCGCCTTCTCGTGCCCCTCGTCCCCGAGATTCACCAGTAGGTACAGCAGCATCGTGAGAATTTCCCAGAAAATAAGGAGAAAGAGGAGATTGTCGGAAAGCACCGCTCCCGCGGCGGCGGCCAGCGTCCACAGGATGAACGTATAGTAGACGCTCGAGACTTCGCGCCGCCAGAAATAGCCGATCGAGTAGAGGATGACGAGCACCCCGAAGAGATTCGTGAAGAGCAGGATGAATCCGCTGAAGTCATAGAGCCGAAGCGCGAAATCGACCGACAGCCCCGAGCCGAACGAGAAGGCGGGGACGCTGAACGTCATCGCGCCGGCCCCGAACAGGCGGATCGCCTGCCAGAACACCCACGCGGCGGCGGCAAGGCTCACGATCCCGGCAACCGCTCTCCCCTTGCGGGGTATGAAGAGCGGTATGAGGCCGGCAACCGCCGGAATAACTATTGGATAGAGCAGCTCGTGCATAGTGCAAACTCCGGAAATCTGAGTCTACCCGTTACCTTCTCAGCTGTGCAAACCTTATTCTGATTCTCTCCGTCTTCTCCTGCGAGAGCCGTATCAGATCGGCCTCGGTCAGGATGCTCCGTTTTCCATTCTGCGTATCGACGATACCGACCCGCTCCGTGCACGAGTAACAGGGGTCTACCGCGGCGGTGATGAGTCCGGCGTCAGCTACCGTGTTGCCCGGTACGCTCACCTCGTTGGTGAGGATGTTGTTGAAGCTCGGGGCCCGTATCTTGTGGCGCAACGGCATGTTGCCGCCGCCCGAGCGTACGTAGTGGAGCACCTCGCCCCGCGGCGCCTCGTAACTTCCGATCCCTTCGCCGGGGGGGATCTCGTGTATCTCGGTCCAGATATCGCCCGGCTCCATCTGCTTGAGGCACTGGCGGATGATCTTGATCGACTCGAAGTTCTCGAGCTGGCGGACCACCGCCTTATCGAAGACATCGCCGTTCTCGCAGACGATAACGTCGAATTTGACCTTGTCGTACGCGTCGATCGGGTGATCGCGCCTGCAGTCTATGTTGTATCCGCCGGCACGCGCGGTCGGTCCGAGCGCGCCGTACTCACGGCACTTGGCGAGCGGCAGGACGCCGACATTCTTTGTGCGCGCATGGATCACCGGATCGTCGACGATCGCCTTGGTGAGCATGTCGTTCTGCTTCTCTATCACGTTGAGGAGCTTCGATATATTCGGTATTTCCTCTTCCGGGATATCCCGGCGCACGCCACCCACGCGGAACGTCGCGTAGTGATTCCGGTTGCCCGTGACCGCTTCGATGAGATCGAGGAGCGGTTCGCGGTACTTCCAGCACCACATGAAGACCGTGTTGTACCCGAGAAAGTGCCCGGCGAGGCCGGTCCAGAGGAGGTGGCTGTGCAGCCGCTCGAGCTCCGCCACGATGACCCTGATGTACTGCGCCCTGAGTGGCACCTCGATCCCGAGCAGGTCCTCGACCGCCTTGACGTACGCGAACGGGTGCGACGCGGAACAGATCCCGCAAACCCGCTCGACGAGAAACGGCACCTGATCCCACGTCTTGTGCTCGGACAGAAGCTCGATACCGCGATGGCTCCAACCGATCGTCATGTCGATGTCGACCACCCGCTCCCCGTCCACGTGGAGCTCGAAGAACTCCGGTTCCTCGAGTATCGGATGATACGGCCCGATCGGTATTTTCTTAACCATTTCCGTTCACCTCGTTATCGGCACGGCCACCTTCGGCCGGTACGTCGCATATTCAATCAGGGATTCTCTCCCTTGTACGGCTTTCCCGCCACCTCGTCCGCGCGCTTCTTGCCGTCGTCGCGTACGCGCGTCGGCTCGTGGTCATCCTTGACCTCGCGTTTGGCGGGATAGAAATCGGCCGGCCGCGTGTCCGCGCGCAGGAGCGGCCTGGCATCCGGATGGTTTCGAAAGGTGACCTCGTACATCTCGTACATCTCGCGCTCGATCCACTTGGCG
>DATKWS010000067.1:0-2244 GCA_035529435.1 Patescibacteria group bacterium | reverse complement strand
GGTGATATATTCTCTGAAATAAACTCGGATGTGCAGAGTATCACGTGGCAGAACAATATTCGTTTCCTCGACCATGTATGGGCCGTTTCGGGCGTCGACTGGCGGGAGGAGCGGACCACGAACAGCAGCATGTCCCCATTCGGCCCCACAAACTTCGACAACAAGATCCGGGATCTCGGCCTGTTCCTCAATCTGATCTTCGATCTCGACTCCCGTTTCACCGCATCATCGGGCGTGCGCATCGATGATCACAGTGAATTCGGAACCGAATCGACATACAAACTGTCCCTCTCGGTACCCGTTCACGGAACGGGTACGACCATCAAGGGATCCGTCGGCAGCGGATTCAGGGCGCCGAGTCTGAACGAGCTCTTCTATCCCGGGTACGGCAATCCCGATCTGCTGCCCGAGGAGTCGATCGGTTACGATATCGGAATCGGACAGGAGATCAGACCCCTGCGAATGTCTTTCGACGTGATGTATTTCAATAACGACTACACGAACATGATCTCCTGGGATCCCGAAACATTTCTCGCCGGCAATATCGGGGAATCGTTCAGCAGGGGCGTCGAATTCAGCTCCTCGTTCAACCCGGCGGGTTCATTTACGCTGAGAGGATTTTACACGTACCTCCTCACCGAGGACCGATCGACGGGCAAGCAGTTGCTCCGGCGACCGCGGCACAGCGGGGGAATCAACCTTGCCGTGAAGACGGGTCCCTTCGACGTATTGCTGTCTTCAACGCTGGTCGGCGGGAGGCTGGACAACGATTTCGGCGGCCCGCGGGGAGAGTATTACAATTCATCGTACTCACGGTACGATCTGTCGATCACGTATCATTTCGGCGGCGCGTACGAGACCTTTCTCAGGGTGGGGAATATACTGGACGAGAAATACGACGAGGTCGCGGGGTATCCATCGCCGGGCATCAGCACGATGGCCGGCGCACGGATTACATTCTAGATCGAGTCCGGGAGCGTATTCCGGGACCGTGTACCCGGGGACATTCGCTTGTCAGTCCCGTTCCATTGTTGTATGCTGGATCGCACGGCGCCTCGCCGCGGCGAGGGGTCACTTTCTGTTTCAACCATACTGTCCGGTTTCCAGTTGAACGGCAAAGGAGGTTCGAGATGGCAGTCGCACGGGTAACCGAGGTCGTTGCCTCATCGAAAAAGGGATGGGTCGAGGCCGCCATGGAGGGATTCGAGCGCGCGAAAGCGACCCTCCGTAACATCACCGGCTTCGAGGTGATCAAGCACACCGCCCACGTGGAGGACGGCAAGATCGTCGAGTTCCGGGTAACGATGCGGATCATCTTCATTCTCGAAGAGTAGCAGGAAGAGCCCGGGGCGATCGCCGGCGCATGACGACAGGGCCGTCATGATTCGGCGGTGTAATACTCGAATCCGTGCCGGACGATCTCCCCCTCGATCATGTATATGACATCCTCGGCGATGTTGGTCGCGTGGTCCGCGATCCGCGTGAAGGATTTTCTCAAAGCGGGCAAGAAGCGGCTCAAGGGTGATACGGAGCGGGAGGCGAACAGTTCGGTATTCGATTATCCCCGCTGAGCGCACCCACGGGAATGCGGAAAGCCCCGACACCCCTTGTACAAAAGGTGGAACGATGATGAGCAATATATTCTTCGGGCTGGCGCTCGCGTGCGTCGCATGGGGCATCGTATCATCGATCGTGATCGCCTCGTATCTATCCAATCGCGGCATCAAGATCAACTTTCTGTTCTTCAGGATCTTGATACTGAAATACGTACATCAGTATCATGAGATAACAAAGAGGGAGATCGGAAGGCCCGGGCCGTGGTTCTACTCCTACATCATTTCGATGAATAGCGCCCTGGTCCTCGTGATTATCGGGTTGGTGCTCAGATAGAAACGGGAGGATCGACGATGAAGAACGTTGCCCTTTGGTGTCTCTCCGCGCTCATTATCGCCCAGATCGGCCTTCCGGGAGGCGGCGCATGCTCCGGCGGCGAGACACCCCCGCTGCTCGTGGATAGAGACATCGATGCCATCACCGGCGAGCTGGAGACGGCGATCCCTGCGCTGATGGAAGCAGCGCACATCCCGGGACTTCAGATCGCACTCGTGCGGGGCGGCGCGGTCGTATGGGAAAAAGGCTTCGGCGTCAAGAACTCGGTCACCGGCGGGCCGGTGACGGAGGAGACGATCTTCGAGGCGGCCTCCCTGACCAAGCCGTTCTTCGCCTATGCCGTGATGAAAATGG
>DATKWS010000066.1:0-10686 GCA_035529435.1 Patescibacteria group bacterium | reverse complement strand
ATACACAGTAAACCTATTCGATGGTTTGACGCCCGATATCCTGGTTATGAATCCGAGTTCGGTCAGATTTGGGGACATTTCGGCCACGGATGCCATATCCCTTGCTCCTCTTCCCGGCGGCGCGAGCAGGGACTTTAAGAGGAACCATCTCGGGTATAGTGGAAGCTTGGGCTTGATTTTGAAATCTGATTGTAGTACAATTGTGATTCTCGATGAGGCTTTTGAAGCGCAGGCGACTCTGGACGCAAGATTGCTTATCGCGCGGGCTCTCAGAAGAGATGCGTTGGTTGATGAGGGGCCGGCACGGATGATCCTTGCCGGGGAGACGGGAATACGAGTCAGGTTGGATCAGGACAGCACAAGGGTTTATTGCAGCGCGTTATGTGGGCAGGGCGGATTCGTTCAGATCTCATCTGATTTCAATCAAACAAGGCGATCGTACTTTTCGCGGGCCGAGAGAATATCGGGCACGTGTCCCGATTGCGTGGATTGGAAAAGGGAGCTTGGCTTCACACTGTGAAAAAAAGATTGCACGTTCGCCCGCCCTATGGCACAGTGCTTGCGGATTTTGTGGCATCCGAATCGGCAATAGCGTGTGCCGGGAACTTTCTCGGTGCCGGTTCGTTTAATATAATGTCCTTAAAGGAGTTCGACTTTTAGGAGGTCGACGTGGGCTATTACGAGGAGAACTTTCTCCGGGACAACGCGCTTATTGCGGCTATTATGAAGGCAACCTCGCTGAGGACGCCAGAGCGCGGGTACGACAGATATGCATACCGGGAAGAGCGGCGCTCGTTTCATGACACACCGGATCAGTATGAGTTGATTTACAAGGATGCATTTTTCGACGAACTCAACAGAAACAGCCAAAGGGTCATGAAATCGTGCATAAAGCACGCTCGCCGGCTGAAAGAGCTACAAGCAAAGAAATCAACAAGCCGCTGATTCCGTCTACCTGCTTCGGCAGCACTTCTCCGTTCCTGGTCAAGCTGAAATCTATGCAACCGCGTCCGAGCGATATAGTCCTGGGGCTTGGCGCTATCCGGGCGACGTTTTCTTCACGCCGGCTCCCGGTCCATGGAAGTGTTTACTGTAGATGAATCCGGGTGTATACTATGCCCCGGATTTTGAGCAGGCAGCAGCGAATAATGATCGACGATTTTCATGAGAAAAGGAGAGGGGGAATATAAAGATGAAAAGCAGAATCAGTCCAGTTATCTTCTTCTATTGCATCATTGTGGGATTGTCCTGTACCGTGCTCGCCCCGGTCGCCGGAGCACTGCACGCGCAGACACAGCAGACACTGGACCTCGAGAAACGGCTCGTGGCCTATGCGCCGGTCGAGATCGATGTCCCGTGGAATCTCATCTCCGATGAGGACCGCCCGGTTCTCGAGAATCTCTACTACGCGGCACGGATAATGGACGAGCTTTTCCTGCGGCAGGTCTGCGGCAAAAACGTAGAGATGCGCAGGCAGATCATGGAGCGCGGCGACCCCGCGGAGATCCAGTTTTTCCGTATCAACTTCGGGCCGTGGGACCGCCTCGCATCCGACGAGCCGGTATTGACCGACAGGCCGAAGCCGCCCGGGGCGACCTTCTACCCCGCCGATATGACACGCGAGGAGTTCGGGGCGTGGATCGCGGCGCACCCGGGGGACAGGGAGGGCTTCGAGGGGACATTCACCGTGATACGCCGCGACGGTGCGGGCGGCATGAAAGCGGTACCCTACTCGGACGAGCACCGTGAGCTTCTCGCCAAGGCCGTGGATCATCTGAGGAAGGCGGCGGCCCTGACGAAAAACGAGTCCCTCGCACGATTCCTCGAGACCCGCGCCGACGCGTTTTTCTCGAACGACTACTTCGAGAGCGATATGGCCTGGATGGATGTCGCGGGCAACGTGATCGACGTGACGATCGGTCCCTACGAGGTCTACGAGGACAACCTCTTCAACTACAAGGCGGCCTTCGAGGCGTTCGTGTGCGTGCGCGATCCCGCGGAGAGCACGAAGCTCGACGGGCTGAAAGCGTACGTCGTGAAGATGGAGAAGAACCTACCGATCGAGGACCGGTACAAGAACCTCGACCGCGGCCTCGAGTCCCCGATCTCGGTCGTCGATCTGATCTTCTCGGCCGGTGACACAAAGGCCGGCGTGCAGACACTCGCCTTCAATCTTCCCAATGACGAGCGCGTCCAGGCGGCCAAGGGATCGAAGAAGGTCATGCTGAGGAACATCTGCCATGCGAAGTTCGACAAGATCCTCATGCCGATCGCCGAGCGGCTCATTGCGAAAGAGCAGCTCCCGCGGGTCACCTTCGACGCCTATTTCAACCACATTCTCCTGCACGAGTTCTCCCACGGGCTCGGCCCCGGCTTCATAACGCTGGAAGACGGCACCGAGACGACGGCGCAGAAGGCGCTCCGCGAGGCGCACTCGGCGATCGAAGAGGCGAAAGCGGATGTTGTGGGACAGTACAATTTATATTATCTTATTGATGACGGCTTCTTCCCCCGCCGCCTGACGGAGGAAACAGCGGTGACCTACCTCGCCGGTTTCTTCCGATCGGTTCGATTTGGTATCGATTCGGCGCACGGCAGGGCCAACATGCTCGCATTCAACTACTTCAAGGAAAAAGGCGCCTATGTCCAGGATCAGGCCACCGGTGCGTGGTCCGTCGACCCGGACCGGATACGCGATGCGGTGAAGGCATTATCCCGCGATATTCTCATGCTCCAGGCCCGCGGAGATTACGATGGAGCGAAGAAGTTCATGGAGAAGTACGGTACGATGGGCGACGATGTGAAGGCCTCGCTCTCGAAGCTGGAAGGGATACCGGTCGATATCGAGCCGCAGTTCGCCATCGAGAAGGAGTACGCAGGGAGATAATCCGGCCGGGCGGTCCGCCCCTCCGCGTTGCGGGGACCGGTGCGGCGGTATAAAGAGGGCATTCCCGGATTGGCCGGGCGCAACCTCCTAAAGAGGTCGGCCTTCAAGGGGGTAAGGTCATCTTCATGTTGGGATACCGGTGCGCCCGGCCGTTTTGCCCCCACACCGGCCTCTATTCGAGAAGGGACGGGAGTGCCGAGACGATATGCTCTTCGGCGTCCGTGAGCCCTCCCCGCTCCATGTGAATGATCGTCGTATCGGGCCGCGAGCGCACCCGGTCGAGGAACGGGTCCCGCCGCATCTGTATCGTTCCGAGGAGCGGCTTGGGGGAATCGAGGGCCCGCGATACCGCCCGCTTGAATCTTTCCGAAAAGAGCTCCATCCGCGCGATCTCGTCGACGACGATGAGGACCGTGGAGGTGTCATCGATCGCGTGCTCGATCCCGGCGGCGCCGATCCGTTCGAGATCGTCCAGGTTGACGCGGTAGCGCCCCACGCGGGGGCCGGTCCCGAACGAAACATGGGCGAGCACGCCGCCGGCGCCCGAGAGGTCGGTGATACGGAATCCCGTTCGCGATCCTCCCGGATCGCGTATCTCGGCGGTCGTGAATCCACCGGCAGGGAGCGTGATGCGCCGCAATACGCGGAGGATGAGCGTGCTCTTGCCGCACCCGGGCGGGCCCGTCACGAGGATGTTCGTGATTGGGACGCGGGCATTCAATGTCTATCTCCTCACCGAACCGGTTGTACTGAATGGATGTTGTGAAGCGTGAGGATACGGTAGCGCGTTTCGGTATCATCGGTCAATCCGGGAGACACGTGCCCCGATGCCGCCTACGACCGTTCGGCATCGGATTCGATCGGCTTTCGTCCGCAGGTCAGGATGCGCTCGCGATTGGCGCACTGGAGCCGTTCGATGGTCTTGCGCATCCATTCGATCAGCTCTGTGTGGCGTATGCAGGACCCGGCATTTTCGGCGAACACCTGGAGCGCGCGCAGGTCCTCATCGTCGTAGACGACATCCGCGTTCTTGGTGCTGACATTGAGGACGCCGACGAGCTCGTCCCTGACAATGATGGGGACGACCATGGCGGCGAGGGCCGTCGTGTCCTCGACGTCGAGACCGGGATATTTAGTGAGGTCGACGTACCGCGATAGGAAGAGGGCCTGCCGGTTCTTCGCGGCCCATCCGGCAATTCCCTCACCGAGGTTCTGCCGCCTGCCGATGATTTTCTCGCTGTCCGCACCGCTTGCCGATCGAACGAAGAGATTCTCCGCCTCCTTGTCGTACAGCATGAGGGAGGAACGGTTCCCCGAGAATGTTTCAACGCAGATGCTCGTGATGCAGTCGAAGACGCCGTCGAGGTCGGTCTCAGACCCGATGATGCGGCTCACATTCAGAAGGGCGAAGAGGCGCATGTAGTGCCGCCGCGTTCGGTCATTGCTCCTGTCCTGGAGTTCCTGCAGGGCGCTCTGCATGGCAAGAACGCTGCGCTGCTGCTGGGTCAGGTACATGACAAAGAAGAGGATTGTTACCGACAGGCCGACCAGAAGTATCAGTTCGGTATTGACCCACGGCCAGAGGGTGATGACGCGATTGCTGAGGAGGGGCGGTATCGCGGTAGCGAGCCCGGTGACGGTGATGACCGACACAACCGCGAGCAGGAGCCAGTTCCGCCATGAGCGGCGGTGAAGCCCGTGGTATGCGGTTTGTGCAGCGGATCGATCGCTGCCGGTCGCGGCCTTGTATTCATCGAGTTCGGACAGGTTCATCGCTATCGACGTCCCTTCCACCGCAGCGCATATGTGTGGACCCCCCGCCGCACCGCCATGATCGGCTCACCACGGGCAGCAGGGGGCTCCACTCCATTCGCTGCAGTGTTTTTATCCACCGCAATCATTGTGCCAACAGGAAATTGCTCCGGGATGGAGAAATAAAGACATGTTGGAAGAATCGACAACGATTGTTGATGCACATTCGACAACAAGAGTTTACACCTGCTTCGAATCTCCTGTTTCGGTGGCAGTTGCTTTTCTGCTTGATGCGTAATATCTGGATACGGTTCTTGCGCGCGGGTGCATTGTGTTGACGAAAAATAAGTATAATAGCCCAGAAAAATGCGGGAGGCGCACGCGGCCGGTGCGCGGCGCCGCCCCGTTTCAATGCACGGGGATGTTGAATATGGCAAAATACATGGCGCCGGCCTGATGACGCGTTGCAGGCCACGCGGTTCCTGTTTCCCGGGTGATGATTGGCGCCCGGTGGGTGCCCGGCGGCGGGAGGAAATGGTGCTTGTTTTGGCGGCACGGGATGGGTTACCCTTCCGGGGCACAACCAGTATGATTGTGTCGGGCCGGTTTCCGGCAACTCTCAAGGGAAGGAAACGGGAATGAACAACCTGTACGAAGAATGCGCCGGAGCGGTACTCGCCGGTGACAGTGCGCGCGCGGAGGAGCTGGCCCGCAAGGCCATGGAGGAGAAGCTCCCCCCGCTCGAGGTGATCGAGAAGGGATTCGTGAAGGGAATCAAGGAGGTCGGGCGCCTCTGGGAGGAGGGCTCACTGTTTCTTCCCGAGCTCGTCATGGGGGCCGAGGCGATGAAAAAGGCGATGGCGGTGATCCGGCCGGCCCTCGAGGGCGGGGAGGATGCATCGAATGTACAGGGGCGCGTGGTGATCGGCACGATCGAGGGAGACATCCACGATATCGGCAAGACCCTCGTGGCGACGATGCTGTCGGCCAACGGATTCGAGATCGCCGATCTCGGCGCGGATGTGCCGGTGGAGCGGTTCATCGAGGAAGCGCAGCGGATAGATGCCGACTGCATCGCCATATCGGCGCTCCTCACCACCACGATGAACGGACAGAAGCGGGTCGTGGACGCTCTGGAGGAGCGTTCGATGCGGCAGGCGGTGAAGGTCGTGGTCGGGGGCGCCCCGTGCAGTGCGGAATGGGCCGAAGAGATCGGCGCCGATGGTTACGCGGGGGACGCCGTGGGGGCGGTCAGGCTCTTGAAGGGCCTGATCGGTCGGGGAGCATGAACGGTCGCGGTGGCGAAAAGATTGAACGGTTTGCCCCGCTCGGGCGCGCTGCGGAGAGGTAACGGACGATGAAGCGGATGTTTGAGGAGCTGATACGGCACAAGGTGGTCCTGTTCGACGGCGGCATGGGGAGCATGCTGATCGCGGCGGGGCTCGGCGAGGGCGAAGTGCCCGAATCGTGGAACCTCTCCCGCCCGGAAGCGGTGGCCGATGTGCATGCGGCCTACATCGATGCGGGGGCCGAGGTGATCCAGACCAACACCTTCGGGGCGACGCGGCTGAAGCTCGCCGCATCGGCGTCCGGCAGGGCCCTCGATGTCACGGCGGTCAATGCCGCCGGCGCCGAGCTCGTGCACCGGGCGCGCGAGGAATCCGGCCGGAGCGGGATATTCGTCGCCGGCGATATCGGGCCGACGGGGCAGTTCTTCCCGCCGGTGGGCATATTGACCGAGAAGGACGCGCTCGATGCGTTCCGCGAGCAGGCCAAAGCGCTTGAGGCGGCGGGAGTGGACCTCTTTCTCATAGAGACGATGTACGATATACGGGAGGCGGTCGCGGCGCTGCGGGGGGTGCGGGAGGTTTCGTCGCGTCCGGTGATCGTCGAACAGACATTCGAGAAGAAACCGCGGGGGTATTTTTCACTTGTCGGCGACACGCCGGCTCGGGGCATCGAGGTGCTGCCCGCCGAGGGGGCCGATATGATCGGCGCGAACTGCACCCTCTCGAGCGGAGACATGATAGATCTCGTGAGCGAGTTCAGAAACGCGACGGCGGTACCGCTTCTCTTCCAGCCCAACGCCGGCAACCCGGAGATGGAGCACGGCAACCCGGTCTACCGGCAGCGCCCCGAGGAGTTCGCGCGGGATGTCGAGCGGATCGTACGGGCCGGGGCGAATGCCGTCGGCGGGTGCTGCGGGACGACCCCCGCTTTCATCAGTGCGGTTCACGACTGCCTGGTACACGGCCGCTGAGGCGGCGCGCGACGGGTACGGGGGCGCACGGACCCGGCAAACGAGATTCGGTGCGTATCTCTCCGGTGCGCTGTTGGGGATCGATGGAGCCGGTAATAGAGAAGGATTTCAATATACAGGTGGGCCGCGCCGAGGTGCTGCGGCTCCTTGGAGCCGCGGAGGGAACCGGCACGGAGGGTTCCGTCCGGTTGCACCGTACGGGCGCCGGCGGGAACGCGCGGCGGCCCGGTAGTCAGTCAGGCGGCCGCGTCGAACAGGCGCTCGAATCATGCCTGGAATCCGCCGCGGGACTGTTGCGGCCGGCGGGGATCTACGTGATCGCGGCGGGCAGCGCGCTTCCCGGATCGGATATGTTCACCGATCTGGAGCGGGTCGCCTTCTGCGTGTGTACGATCGGGCCGGCGCTGGAGCGGGAGGTCACGCGGCTCGGCGACAACGACGATCTCCTCGCCGCCTTCGTGCTGGATGCGGTGGGGTCCGTCGCCGCTGAGGCGGCGGCCGACTACATGGACGGGAGGATACAGGCGGAGGCCGCGCGTGAGGGACTTCGGACATCGTGCCGCGCGAGCCCCGGATATGGCGACTGGGACATCCGCGAGCAGGCGTCGATATTTCGGCTCGTCCCCGCAGAGCGTATCGGCGTCAAACTCACCGGGGGCATGATGATGGTACCGCGCAAGTCGGTATCGTTCGCGATTCACATAGATGAGAAACCGGTGCGCATGCGGAGCGAGAACTCGTGCGGCAACTGCGACCGCACGGACTGCCCGTTCAGGCTGCTCGAGTAATGCGCGCGGGCGGTGAAAGAGACGCAAAGGAAACGAAACAAACAGAAAGGGCACGGAATGGCACTGATTCCCCGTATCACCTGGTTCGGCGAGGCGGCGCGAAAGAAAATCGTCGAGGAAGCGGTAAGGATTCTCGAGGAATTGGGGGTTTTCGTTGAAAATGATGAGGCGATCGCGCTTCTCGACGGCGGCGGGGCGCGCGTCGACAGGGGGACGGGACGCGTCTACATCCCGTCATCGCTCGTCGAGAAGGCGCTCGGGACCGCCCCGGCCCGCATCCGTGTGTACAACCGCCACGGAGAGGCGGTCATGGACCTCGGTAAGGATCGTGTCCATTTCAATCCCGGTTCGGCCGCCCTTCGTATCTACGATTACCGGAAGGGGAAGGCGCGGACGCCAAACACGGGTGATGTCGTGAAATTCGCGACACTCATCGACGCCCTCCCGCACTACGCGGCCCAGAGCACCGGCGTCGTTCCCGGTGACGTCCCCGAGGAGATCGCCGACCGCTACCGTCTCTATATCGCCCTTCAGTATTCGGTGAAACCGGTCGTGACGGGCACCTTCAAGGTCGAGGCGTTCCGCATGATGCATGCCATGCTCGTCGCCGTGGCGGGGGACCAGGATGCGCTCCGTGAGAAGCCGATCGCGATCTTCGACTGCTGCCCTTCGCCCCCCCTCAAGTGGAGCGATCTCACCGCGCAGGCCCTGATCGACTGCGCCCGGACCGGTCTGCCGGCCGAGCTCGTCTCGATGCCCCTCACGGGGGCGACATCGCCCGTCACCCTCGCCGGGGCGGTCACACAGCACTGCGCCGAGAACCTGAGCGGGATCGTGATACACCAGCTCGCCCGCGCCGGAGCGCCGATCATCTACGGCGGCTCTCCCGCCTGCTTCGATATGCGCAAGGGAACGACCCCGATGGGGGCCGTCGAGACGCAGATGATCGACGGCGCCTATGCCGAGATCGGCAAACATCTCGGGGTGCCCACGCACGCTTACATGGGATTGAGTGATGCGAAGCTCGTCGACTACCAGGCCGGGATGGAGAGCGCAATGGGGGCGACGATCGCCGCCCTCAGCGGGATCAACAACGTCTCGGGGCCCGGCATGCTCGACTTCGAGTCGTGCCAGAGCCTCGAGAAGCTCGTCCTCGATCACGAGATCTGCGGCATGGCGCTCCGCCTCGTCGCCGGAATCGAGTTGCGCGACGATCCGATCGCCCTCCCCCTGATCGAGGCGGCCCTCGAGAAGAAGGAATTCCTCTCTCTCCCACACACGGCACGGTGGTTCCGCACGGAGGCCTACTTCCCCGACCCGGTGATCGATCGCGCCACGCTCGAGGAATGGGAACAGGCGGGGAGTCAGGATGCCGCGAAGCGGGCATCGGCGCGGGTCGAGAAGCTCCTCGGCGCGCACACGCCGGAGCCGCTCGACGGCTCGGTGCAAAAATACCTCGAGGGGCTCATGACGGAGGAGGCGAAGCGGGCCGGCATGGACAAGCTGCCGGCGCTCGCGTGACGAATGGCGGAGGGGTACTTCACCGCGGGAAATATCGCCGGGAAATCGAGGAATATCCTCGAGGAGGTCTGGGCGCCCGGAGACCGCCGGGACATCGAATTCGCCCCCGATCGTGCGGCCCTCCTCGTCATCGACATGCAGCGGTATTTTCTCGACGGCTCGTCACACGCGTTCGTTCCGAGCGCCGTACCCGTCATACAGAGGATCAAAAGGCTCGCCGGGGGATTCCTCGATCGGGGGCTGCCGGTCATTCTCACCCGCCATCTCAATACCGAAGACGACGCCGGGATGCTGGCGCGTTGGTGGCAAGACACGATCCGCGAGGACGATCCTCTGAGCGTGATAACGGATGAGCTCATGCTGCCGGGAGTCATGACGGTGCAAAAGACGCAGTACGATGCGTTCTACCGCACCGAGCTGGAGCGCGCGCTGAGAGAGCGCGGCGTCGGGCAGATCGTCGTCACCGGTGTCATAACCCACCTGTGCTGCGAGACGACGGCGCGCTCGGCCTTCGTACGGGGCTTTGCCGTCTTTTTCGCCGTCGACGGCACGGCGACGTATACGGAGGAGTTCCACCGGGCGACCGTGCTGAACCTCTCGCACGGCTTCGCCGTACCGGTCCTCACGGATGATCTGGCGGCGCGACTGGCGGAATGATATGACGCGCAGGGAGTCTCATGCGAACAGCGGCGGCGCCTCCAACGCGCGCCCCGCGCGCCGTGCCGCTGTCGTCATCGGCGGGGGTCCTGCGGGGGTGGCCGCGGCGGTTCAGCTGAAACGCGGCGGCCTCGAGCCGCTGATAGTGGAGCGCGACCGGATCGGCGGCCTTCTCTGGGAGGCGCATCTCATCGAGAATTACCCCGGTTTTCCCGAAGGTATCGCGGGGCGCTCTCTCGCCGGGCTCCTCGCCGCCCATGTGGCGCGTGCCGGCGTGGATGTGTCGTTCGAGGAGGTCACGCGTCTCGAGCGGACCGGGGAAGACTTCTCGATCCGCACCACCTCGGGAACGACGATCGCGGAAACGGTGGTGATCGCGAGCGGCACGGTGCCGAACGTGCTCCGGGGCGCGATGATCTTCGGTGCGGCGGGGGAGCGGGTCCATTACGGGGTGCAATCGCTCGATGGGGTGAGCGGCGGCCGTATCGCCATCATCGGCGGGGGGGATGCGGCGTTCGATTACGCTCTGAATCTTTCCGAACGCAACGATGTCGTGATTCTGCACCGCGGCGAGCGGCCCCGATGCATTCCGATCCTCGAGGAGCGGTGCGCGGTCAATCCCCGGATAGCGTACCGCCCGGACACGGCGGTCGAGGAGATCGTCGCGGCGGAGAATGGCGTGATATTGAAATGCGCCTCCGGACCGGGTACCAGGCCGGAGCGGATTGCCGCGGATCATGTCGTCGTCGCGATCGGCAGGGCGCCGCGTCTCGATTTTCTCTATGCGGGGATCGGGGAGCGGATCGCCGGGCTCCGCGAAG
>DATKWS010000065.1:0-48467 GCA_035529435.1 Patescibacteria group bacterium | reverse complement strand
TGTTCCGCTTCACCGATCGCGGCTCGAATCCGGGAGAGACCTACCGGTACCGCGTCGATATCCTCGAGGGATCGACACGCCGCACCCTCTTCGAGACCGCCCCCGTGACGATCCCACCGGTGCCGCTCGTGCTGCACCAGAACCATCCCAATCCGTTCAATCCCTCCACGGTGATCACGTACGAACTGCCGGAGCGGTGCCGTGCCGTGCTGACCGTATTCACCGTCCGTGGCAGGCCCGTCGCGCGGCTCGTCGACCGTGATCAGGAGCACGGCCGCCATGAGGTGCGATGGGACGGGCGGGATTGCCGTGGGAATATGCTCCCATCGGGGGTATACTGGTACCGTCTCTCGGCCGGAAAGGCCGCTGTCTCGAAAAAGATGGCATTGATACGATGAGTACGTTCGGGTGCGGTGAGCATGGCCCGGAGAACATTAAAACTGACGATTGAGTACGACGGCGCCGACTACTGCGGCTGGCAGGTGCAGCCCGACCGGCGGACCGTGCAGGGCGAGCTGTACCGCGCATTCGACGGGCTGGCCGAGGGTCCGGTGCATATCGTCGGCGCGGGGCGGACGGATGCCGGTGTGCATGCGGCGGGCCAGGTGGCCGGCGTGCATCTCGACACGAAGCACGCACCGGAGGTGCTCCTCCGTGCGGTGAATGCCCGCCTCCCCGGCGACATCCGCGTGCGGAGCCTCGAGGAGGCGAGTCCGCATTTCAACGCCCGCTTCGACGCGCGGAGCCGCACGTACCAGTACATTTTCATACGCCGCCCGACGGCCCTGTGGCGGCGGCGCTTCTACATAGTGCAGGGTGGGCTCGACATCCGGGCGATGCGTGCGGCGCTGGCATCTCTCCATGGCAAGCATGATTTCACCTCGTTCGCCTCATCATCGGACGACTACACGGCCAAGAACTGCGCCGTCGTCAGAGCGGAACTGATAGAACTGCCGCCGCTGCTCATTCTCGAGGTCGAGGCGGATCATTTTCTCCATCACATGGTCCGCACCGTTGCCGGGACGGCGCTCGAGATCGGAAGAGGAAAACCGTGGCACGTGGGGGAGATCATCGCCGCGCGGGATCGCGCCCGGTCCGGTCCGACGCTACCGCCGTACGCCCTCTATCTCAAGAGCGTCTCATATCAAGGACACCCCTGGAGGTAGCTCAGACAGTGCCATCCGGGCATGCCACTGCGGAATTACATCCGGATGGTGAACCTGCCAAATTATGTGGAAAACCATACCCGGTTGCTCTATACTGATATGCAATCGCGCAGATAAGAATTCTTTACTCAATACTCGTTGACCGCGTGAAGGACGGCGGGCCGTACGTTCATTTGATGGTTCGGAAGCATAGCGTTATTGTAACCAGGAGGGGGTATCAAGATGTGGTACTACAATATTCCCCGTGATGCACAGGGGATGCGGATCGCGCAGAGGCTCATAGCCGTGAAAGATGCACTGGAAGCGGATGAGGGAGTGCCCCCAAAAAGTGAGGACACGCTTCTCATCGCGACGTGGAACATACGTGAATTCGACTCGCCGTCCTACGGGGAGAGAGGCATCGAGCCGCTCTACTACATCGCCGAGATAATCTCCCATTTCGATCTCGTCGCGGTTCAGGAAGTCAGAGAGAACCTCAAGGCTCTGGATACCGTCAAGGGTATGCTGGGCGGATGGTGGAAATACATCGCCACGGATGTGACCGAGGGGGCGCAGGGAAACAGGGAACGCATGGCCTTTCTGTTCGATTCGAGAAAGGTCGTCTTCGGGAACATCGCCGGTGAGGTCGTGATCCCGCCCTTCGAGAAGAAGTCGAAGGGGAAGAAAACGGTCTACGATCCCGCGCGTCAGTTGTACCGGACGCCGTTTCTCTGCGGCTTCAAGGCGTCGTGGGCGAAGTTCATGCTCTGCACCGTTCACATTCTCTACGGGGAAAGCGCGCCGGAAGATCCGGCACGCGTTGAGGAAATACGGCGGATCGCCACCTTTCTCGCCGGGCGCGCGGAGGAGAAATCGAGTTGGTCGAACAACATGATTCTCATGGGAGATTTTAATATTTTCAGTCCCGGGGACGTCACGATGCAGGAGATCCTGAAGGCGGGTTTCACCGTCCCCGCCGAGTTGCAGAACCTCCCGCAGACGAACACGGGGAAGGAGAGCCGGCACTACGACCAGATCGCCTTCATCCCGAAGACGAGGGTGCTGCAATCGACCGGGCGGGCCGGCGTTTTTAATTATTTTAATACCGTCTATCGTGATGGTGACGAGGGGATTTACTCGGAAGAGATGGGGGGCGCGTACCTCAAAACTTCCAAGGGAGTGCAACGTTCGGAATCCGGTAGGTCGCAGTATTACCGGACGTATTGGAGAACCTATCAGATGTCGGATCATCTTCCCATGTGGGTGGAGCTGAAGACTGACTTCGGCAGGGAATACCTCGGGACGAAGACGGGATCGTAGCGCAAAGCCGCGCTCGCATCCTGCGCTTTGGGTTGCGGGTGTACACTGCGTATAAAATTAAAATGCCGGGGGTCCGTGCGGCTTGGGGTACGCCCGCCGTTCGGCTCCGTCCCGCGAACGCCTGTCCCATCGCCGGTGAGCGCCTCCCCGTTCGGCCCGGCGGTGGAATCAGCGCCGCCGTACCGTGTATAACAATTATGAAATCGATTGAGTACTGTGTGATATTATCTTATACTACGGTTTCCCATTTCGTGCTCGAGGTTTCCGTGGGTAAGTAACAGAGGAGGATACATGAAGTTCTTCATCGACACGGCAAACGTCGACGAAATACGAGAGGCTGCGTCCCTCGGTGTACTCGACGGCGTCACAACCAATCCGACCCTGCTTTCACGGGAGGCGGGAAAGGGCACCTACCGGGACACGCTCAAGAAGATCTGTGATATCGTGCCGGGCCCCGTAAGCGCCGAAGTGGTCGCCCTCGACGCCGAGGGAATGGTCAAGGAAGGCAAGGAACTCTGCACAATCGCCGATAACATCATCATCAAGGTGCCGTGCATCCGTGAAGGGATCAAGGCGCTCGGCATGTTCAAGAGAGAGGGGATTCAGACCAACGCAACCCTCAACTTCTCGGCGAACCAGGCGCTTCTCGCCGCGAAGGCGGGGGCCACGTACGTGAGCCCCTTCGTCGGCCGCATCGACGATGTCGGCAATCCCGGGATGGAGCTGGTGCGGGAGATCATCACGATCTACAACAACTACTGCTTTGAGACTCAGATCATCGTTTCGAGCATCAGGCACGCCCAACACGTCTACGAGGCCGCATTGATGGGGGCCCATGTGTGCACGATACCGTTCAAGGTTATCGAGCTGCTGATCAAGCACCCGCTGACCGATGTCGGCATCGAAAAATTCCTCGCCGATTGGAAAAAGGTCGACAAGTAATGACCGCCGACGGTGGGGCTCGAGGTGAGATGCAATGAGGCCGTTTGAATCGAAATTTGCCCGAATATTTCCCTACATCCTCGGGACGCTGTTCGGTCTCTCGATTGCGCTCTTCGTCGTATCGATCGTTTTGTTGAAGCGGACGGCGGAGCGGGAACCGCTCATCCCCCTCTCGAGCGTCGATTCGAGCCTGGCGAACAGCCTCATAGAGGGGAGTCCCGTCGCCGCCGCGATGCAGGTCGTGACACCGGCCGTCGTTTCGGTCACCGCCTACAGGACCGAGATCGTCTACGCCCAGCCGCGAAGCACCATCGAGTGGTTTCTGCAGTATTCCGGGCGCATGCCGGCGCGGTACAGCAAGAAGTATCCGATCCTCGGGTCGGGTTTGATCATCAATCCGAACGGGTACATCCTGACCAACGAGCATGTCATCAGTGACGCGGAGGAGATCTATGTCACGATGACCGACAGCACCGAGGTGGCGGCGGCACTGGTCGGTGCATCACCCGAGTACGATCTCGCCCTCCTGAAGATCGAGGGGAGCGATTTTCCGTATGCCGCCCTCGGAAATTCCGACAATCTTTACATCGGCCAGACCGTGATCGCTATCGGCAGTCCCTTTCCGACGCTCTTCAACGATACACAGCCCACGGTGACGGCGGGGGTGATCAGCGCGCTCCACCGCGATATCAAACCGGATGACGAGACGCGGGCGATATTCAAGAACATGATCCAG
The DNA here is from genome assembly GCA_035529435.1 of Patescibacteria group bacterium. GTDB lineage: Bacteria > Krumholzibacteriota > Krumholzibacteriia > Krumholzibacteriales > Krumholzibacteriaceae > DATKWS01. The sequence goes on along the minus strand of DATKWS010000065.1, from coordinate 44,324 downwards.
ACCGATGCGGCGATCAATCCCGGGAACAGCGGCGGACCGCTCGTCTCGAGTCGCGGAGAGGTCGTCGGCGTCAATACCTTCATCTTTTCGACGGCCAGCCAGAACAGCCTGGGGATGGGATTTGCGATTCCGAGCAACACCGCCCGGGTGGTGGTCGAGGAGATCATGCGCTTCGGGCGCATGCGGGATGTCTGGACCGGGCTCGTCGTCGCGGAGCTGAGCGAGGAACTCGCCGCCAGGATGAACGTCACGTTCAACCAGGGGTTGTATGTCCAGCGGGTCGAGCGTGAGAGCCCGGCAGCGCAGGCCGGCCTGGAGGTGGGGGACGTCATCGTCAAAGTGAATGACGTTCGGATCCTGAGTCTCAATCAGGCGAACCGGCTGATATTCGGCAAACGGGTCGGGGAAACGATTCGGATCGTCGTCCTGCGGGGGGATAAAACCCTCGAGATGGAGCTCCAGCTTGCCGAGCGGATCGAACGTGCGTGACACGCGCCGTGGCATGCGGGGGGAGCGGCGTACGAAGATCACCGTCTCGCGCGCGGGTTGTTCCCCGTTCCCGCACGGATGTCAAGGAGGTCACCATTGATCGAGCGTTACGCATTACCCGAGATCGCGCGCATCTGGTCGGACGGGTACCGGTACGATCTCTGGCGTGAGATCGAGGTTCTCTACTGTGAGGGGATGGCGCGGTACGGATTGATTCCGAAGAAGGATGCCCGTGAGATACGATCGCGTGCCGGGTATTCGATTGCGAGCATTCAGAAGATAGAGCGAACGACGCGTCACGATGTCATTGCGTTTTTGACCGACATGTCGAACCGGATCGGCCCCTCGGGGCGGTACCTGCACCTCGGGATGACGAGCTCCGATCTGCTCGATACGGCACTCGCCTGCCAGATGCGCGACGCCGGCGTGATCATTCTCCGCAAGCTGAGGAAGCTCAGGACCGTCCTGAAGCGGAAGGCCCTCCAGTACCGTTTGACCCCGATGGTCGGGAGGACGCACGGCATCCATGCCGAGCCGATCACGTTCGGCCTGAAGCTGCTCGTCTGGTATGCCGAGATCGACCGTCACGTATCCCGGCTCGAGCGGGCGGCCGAGGATGTCGCTGTCGGGAAGGTGACCGGAGCGGTCGGCACGATGACCCATATCGACCACCGGGTCGAGCGGTACGTCATGCAGCGACTCGGCATCAAGGCGGCGCCCGTCACGACGCAGATCATCCAGCGCGACCGGCACGCCGCGTTCCTCACGGCGATCGCACTCGTCGGTTCCTCGCTGGAAAAGATGGCGACCGAGATTCGGTCGCTCCAGCGCACCGACATCGGTGAAGCGGAGGAGCCGTTCACGCGGGGGCAGAAGGGATCGAGCGCGATGCCGCACAAGCGCAATCCAATCCTCTGCGAGCGTATCAGCGGAATGGCGAGGATCCTCAGGTCGAACGCCACCGCCGCGATGGAAAACGTTCCCCTGTGGCACGAGCGCGACATCAGCCATTCATCCGTCGAACGCATCATCATACCCGACTCGACGATGCTCCTTGTCTATATGCTCGAAAAGTTCACCTGGGTGATGGCGCATCTCCGTGTGGACAAAAAAGCGATGATGCGGAATCTCATGGCGACGGGCCAGCTCCTCTTCTCCCAGCACGTGCTCCTGCTCCTCGTCCGGAAGGGGCTCTCGCGGGAGGCCGCGTACGAGTCGGTCCAGCGGGCCGCGATGAAGAGCATGGGTTCGGACACGAGCTTCGAGAAACTCCTCGCCGCCGACCGGCGGATCGCGAAGGTCTGCTCGGAGGAGGAGCTCGAAGAGGTGTTCGATCTCGATAGTCATCTGCGAAAGGTCGATTTCATATTCGGCAGGGTGCTGTCCCGGCGGGGGCGGCCGCCGAAAAAACGGTGATGTGCAGAAAGGATGTACGGGTGCTCAAGGGAACCCTGGCGATCGACGGAAGATCCGATGATGAGGTTACAAAGCTCCTCGCATCCCACGGCCTCAACCTGACCGTGGCGGAGGCGCGCCGCGTCGTGAAACTCCTCGAGCGCGATCCCACGATCGTGGAGATCACCATATTCAACACGATGTGGAGCGAGCACTGTAGTTACAAGAGCAGCCGTGCCATCCTCAAGGAACTCCTTCCCACCGATGCCCCCAATGTTGTCCTGGGGCCGGGCGAGGACGCGGGGATCGTACGGTTCGCCGAGGCGGAGGACGGCGACTGGCACTGCCTCGTGATCGCCCACGAGAGCCACAACCATCCCTCGCAGGTGCTTCCCGTCGAGGGGGCCGCCACGGGAATCGGGGGCATCGTTCGCGATGTCTACTGCATGGGGGCCGAGGTCGTCGGAGTCCTCGATCCGCTGCGGTTCGGCGATCCCGGCGGAGCAAACGGCTACCAATCCGTCGCGATCGCGCGGGGGGTCGTCGAGGGGATCGCCCAGTACGGTAATGCGCTCGGCGTGCCGAACCTCGGCGGAGACATCGTCTTCGACGAGGGGTACGACGAGAACTGCCTGGTCAATGTCGTCGCCGTCGGGCTTGTCAGGGAGTCGCGTATTCTTCGGAGCCGCGTCCCCGAAGCGGCGCGGGAGATTCCCTACCGCATGATACTCGTCGGTAAACCGACCGATGACTCCGGCTTCGGCGGGGCCGCGTTCGCCTCCGAGGATCTCGCGGCGGTGGAGGAGGCCAACAGGGGTGCCGTTCAGGTTCCCGATCCGTTCCTCAAGCGGGTTCTCACGGTGGCGAACCGGAAGGTGTTGGAACTTGCCGGGCGGAAGAACGTCACGATCGGGTTCAAGGATCTCGGCGCGGGGGGGATCGCCTGCGTGACGTCCGAGATGGCCGATGCCGGCGGTTTCGGCGTCACGATCGATCTCGATAAGGTCAATCTCGCCGTCGGCTCGTATCCACCCGCCGTTGTGTCGTGCTCCGAGACGCAGGAGCGGTACTGTCTCGCCGTTCCCGCCGGCATCGTCGATGACGTACTCCGTATCTACAACGAGGATTTCGAGCTGCCCCATCTCTACCATGGGGCCGGTGCGGTGGTGATCGGCGAGGTAACGGTGGAGCGCCAGTACCGCATTCGCAGCGGCGGCGATCTCGTCTGCGAGGCGCCCGTCGATGTCATCACCACCGGTATCAAGTATGACCGGGCGAAGAAGCCGCGCCGCATCCGATTCGAGGAGCCCGCCCTCGATACCGCCCGTTCGCTCCGCGATGATGTCATCAGCGTTCTCTCCTCTCCCAATATCGCATCGAAGAATCATGTTTTCCGCCGCTACGACAGCGAGGTGCAGGGACGGGCCGTGCTGCGGCCCGGCGAGGCCGATGCGGGGGTCATCGCGCCGCTGCCGGGCAGCACGGTGGGACTCGCCTTTACCGTGGACGGCAATCCACGGTACGGGCGCCTCGATCCGTACCAGGGCGGAGCACTCGCCGTGTGCGAGGCGGCGCGGAATGTCGCCGCCGTGGGGGGCGTTCCGGCCACGATCACCGATTGCCTCAACTACGGGAATCCCGAGATCGCGGAGGTCTTCTGGGAATTCGCCGAGGGAGTGCGGGGGGTCGGTGACGCCTGCCGCGGTATCGGACACCTCGCCCACGAGGGGCATCCGCTTCCCGTCGTCTCGGGGAACGTCAGCTTCTACAACCAGGGTGAGAGCGGGCGCGCGATACCGCCTTCACCGATCATTGCATGCGTGGGCGTCGTCGAGGATTACTCGCGGTGCAGATCGCTGCGGTTCAAGCAGGAGGGCGACGAGATTTTTCTTCTCGGGCAACCGCTCGATGAGCTCGGCGGCAGCGAGTATTACCGCGTCGTGTACAATGCGCTCGGTGCGAATGTGCCCACCGCCGATTTCATCCGCGAGCGGCGACAGATCGCGGCGGTCATCGAGATGCACCGCCTCGGCTGGATCAAGGCGTGCCACGATATAGGACAGGGGGGGCTCATCACCGCTCTGGCCGAGATGGCGCTCGGTGCGCGGGACGCCGGCGATCTCGGGCTCACGATCGATCTCGCCGAGTTCGAGAAACTCGAGCTCCCGCCGCACGTGCTCCTCTTCTCCGAGACGGGCGGATTCATCGTCGAGCTTCCCGCGGGAATGGAGAGCAAGGCGCTCGCCCTCTGCACGCGCAACCGGGTTCCACTCTTCAGGCTCGGTTCACTCGCTCCGCGGCGCCGGCTCGAAGTGCTTGACGGCGGCACAAGGCGTGCCGTGTGGGATATCGATGAGCTTTACGCGGCGTACGCGGCGGGATGCCGCGCCATATTCGGAGTCGAGAGAAAGGAGCACGCGGCGAATGAATGATGGCGGAGCGGTTCTCCGGCGCGCGGTACCACCGCGTGGCATTGAAGGCCGAAAGGAGCACGAGTGACGAATTCCTTCAAGGGAACGGTCGCGATTATCCAGTTCCCCGGCGTGAACTGCGAGGATGAGACGGCCCTCGCCGTCCGATCGGCCGGGCTGGCGGCCGAGCTGTTCCGGTGGAACGAAGATCCCGCCCTGCTCGATGAGGCGATCGCCGTGATCCTGCCGGGGGGGTTTTCCTACCAGGATCGGATCAGGGCGGGGGTCGTGGCGGCGAAGGACCGGATCATGGACACGCTCGGCGACCTCGCCCGCGCGGGGCGGCCGCTCCTCGGCATATGCAACGGCGCTCAGGTACTCGTCGAGTCGGGATTCATCCCCGGCCTGCACTGGGAGCGCGTCGATTTTGCGCTGGCCCCCAACCGCATGGCGGACCGCGAGGGATACTATTGCAACTGGGTATTCCTCAGACGCGAAAAAAGCAGCTGCATCTGGACCGGCTCGATCGATGAAGGGGGGATCGTCCCGGTCCCGATCGCGCATGCCGAGGGCAGGTTCGTCACCGAGGACGCCGGAGTGCTCGGCGAGATGAAGCGGAACGACCAAATCGTGCTTCGTTACTGCACCGCCACGGGTGAGATCGATCCGGCGTTCCCGGTCAATCCCAATGGATCGATGGAGAATATGGCCGGCGTGTGCAATCCGGAAGGAAATGTGTTGGCGATGATGCCGCATCCCGAGCGTGCGACGTGGCTCAGGCAGGTGCCGGAGGATCTTCCCGGACCGTGGGGAAAGGAAAGATCGCGCGCCGCGGGAGATGCGGCCGGGCTCGAGAAGGAGGGGCCCGGGCGGCGGATCTTCTCGTCCCTCATCGGCGGGGGCGGCATGATGGACCGTACCGGAGCGGGTGCCGATGCCGGTGCCGTCCGGGGAGAGGAGGACGCCCCGTGAGCGTCTGGATGGAGCTCTGGGTACGGCTCAAGGTCGTCGATCTCGTGGCGCAGACCGCCTGGCTGACATTGACCGAGAAGCTCGACTTCTCCGGTCGTGTCCACGGGTTGCTTCGTTATTCCTACTGGGGTTTCACGGCCGAGGGGAACGGCGGATCGATCATGGATGAAATCGATCGCGCGGTTCGTATGGACAGCGCATTCACCAATCAGAACAAGCACCGGTACCGGCTCATGATTTTGGAGAACACCGCGGGGCGCGGTGTTCCACTGGGTGATGGTGATGCGGCGTCCACCGCGGTCGAAATGCCCGGGCAACCATCGCCGGCCGCGTGCAGGGGTGATCTCGAGCTCGAGCACGATTATGCGCTCCGCACCGATACGGCCGGTGTGCGGCTGGACGATCTGTACGCACTCGATTGCCTGGTACGCGAGCGAAACGGCGAGCGGGAAGCGGGATTCGCGGACCGCCTGAACGGGCGAGCGGCCGGTGTCGGCGTGTCGGGAATGAAGGCCGGTGAAATGTGGCGGATCATCGTCTCCGCGGGGAGCCGGGGGGAAGCATTGAAAACGGCCGGGCGCATCGCCGTCACCCGATCCCGCCGGGAGGGATTGCTCCTCAATCCGCACTACCAGAGGCTCGAACTCGTCTCTGTGGTGCCGCTTGCCGGGGAGATGATACGTGGGGGCCGGGGCGTGTGAACGCTCCGGCGGCGCGGCTTCGAGAACGGTGCCGTGAGGTCGGCCGACGCCCGTGCGGTACCGGCCCGAAAGGAGAGCGGTTGTGATGAAGGCGAGTGACGGTGACATGATCGGAGCGAAGAGCATCCGCGAGGAATGCGCCGTATTCGGTATCCATGGAACCGGGAACGCCGCCCAGATCACGTATCTCGGTCTCTACGCCCTCCAGCACCGCGGACAGGAGAGCACCGGCATCATCGCGTCCGATGGGGACCGTGTCTTCGAGCACAGGGGAATGGGACTCGTTTCCAAGGTTTACAATGACGAGATCATATCATCACTCAAAGGGTATCTCGCCATCGGGCACAACCGGTATTCGACGACGGGATTCTCGGAATTGGTGAACGCGCAGCCGTTTCTCGTCAACTGCAAGATCGGCAAGATAGCCATCGCCCACAACGGGAATCTCGTCAACGCACTCGAGCTCAGGCGGCGAATGGAGAATGAAGGCTCGATCTTCAGCAGCACGATGGACAGCGAGGTGATCCTGCACCTGATCGCCCGCAGCCGCAGGGGGAGGCTCGAGGATATGATCACCGACGCGCTCGTGCAGGTATCAGGCGCGTATTCGCTGACATTTCTTGCCGGCCGGAAAATCATCGCCGCGCGCGATCCGCGCGGCTTCAGGCCGCTCTGTATCGGCATGCTCGAGAATGCGCACGTCTTCGCCTCGGAGAGCTGTGCCTTCGACATTATCGGTGGCCGCTACGTCAGGGAGGTCGAGCCGGGAGAGATGTGTATCGCCGGCGATGAGGGTCTTGCCACCACCCGCTTTGCGAAACGGGCCGGAACCCTCTCCAAATGCATATTCGAATTCATCTATTTTTCCCGTCCAGACAGCAAGGTGTTCGGGGAGAACGTCGACAAGGTCAGGCGGCAGCTCGGCCGGCGGCTCGCCGCGGAGTCGCACGTCGAGGCGGACATCGTCATATCGGTGCCCGATTCGAGCAACACGATCGCCCTCGGATACGCCGAGCAGTCCAAGCTTCCGTTCGAGTTCGGCCTCATCCGCAATCACTACGTGGGAAGGACATTCATCCAGCCGCGCCAGAGCACGCGGGACTGGGATGTACGGATCAAGTTCAATCCGGTGCGGGGCGTTCTGTGCGGCCGCCGGGTCGTCGTGGTGGATGATTCGATCGTCCGTGGGTCCACGGTGAAAAAGCTCGTTTCGATATTACGGCAGGCGGGCGCCGCACAGATTCACCTGCGCATCGGTTCTCCCCCCATCACCCATTCGTGTTACTACGGGATCGATACACCGACACGGGACGAGCTGATCGCCTCGAACCACACGGTGGAGGAGATCCGTGATTACCTCGGTGTCGAAAGCCTCCGGTATCTCTCGCTCGAAGGACTGCTCTCGTGTGTCGATGATCCGGAGAACTTCTGCGTCGCATGCTTTGACGGTTCATATCCGATCGGGGATCCCGGTTTCCGCGGCAAGGATGCACGGGGAATGAATCGCGGCTGCTGCGCGGGGGAAGAGGTCAGGGGGGAGTAGTACCTTCTCATGATGCCCGACCGTCGGGATATCCAGAGCGCAATCGAGTACGTCGTCTCCCGGGGAGCGGAGTTCGCGGAATTCTACTTCGAGCGGAGTATCATTCACGAGATTTCCTGTGAGGACCGCAGGGTCGAACGGATCTCGAGCGGGTGCGACAGCGGATTCGGGCTCCGGGTCATGACGGGATTCCGCACCGCCTACGGCTATTCGAATATCATGAACAGGGATGAGCTTTTCCGACTGGGGCGCGAGGTCACGGCCGAGCTCCGGGCCGGGGGCGGCGGGACGGTCACGCTCGGCGAAGCGCGGAGAGGAACGACCGGTGGAATCGCGGAACCCGCCGATACCGTTTCGATCGATGCCAAAGCGGCACTGGTGCTCGAGGCCGACCGGGCGGCGCGTGGAGCGGGGGATGAGATTTCGCAGGTACAGGTCAACTACGGCGATTCCCTGAAGCGCATCTGGATATTCAACAGCGAGGGAGACGCCGTCGAGGATGAGCGCCGGCAGGTTCTCTTCACGGTTCGAGCGATCGCGCGCGAGGGTGGGGATCTTCAGACTGCCTACCGCGCCGTCGGCGGGAGGAAGGGATTCGAATTCATCCGCGACGTGGACCACGAGCGGCTCGCCGCGGAAACCGGTGCGAGCGCGATCACGGTGCTGCGGGCGAGGCGGGCGCCGGCCGGTACGATGACGGTCGTGCTGGGAAGCCAGGCCGGTGGAACGATGACGCACGAGGCGATCGGGCACGGGCTCGAAGGGGATGCCGCCGAGAAGGGTCTCTCGATCTACAGCGGCAGGGTCGGCGAGATGATCGCCTCACCGCTCGTGACGGTGATCGACGACGCCACGCTCGACGGAAAGCGCGGCTCGTATATCTTCGACGATGAGGGAATCGAAGCCCAGCGGACCATCACGGTGGAGAACGGTGTCCTGCGCGGCTGGCTTCTCGACCGGCTGGCGGCGGCGAAGCTCCGTCTCGATTCCACGGGGAACGGGCGGCGGCAGTCGTACCGGTTCAGGCCGATCGTACGCATGAGCAACACCTTTATCGCCCCCGGCGAACACGATCCCACCGAGATCGTCGCCGGTGTCAAGGAGGGTTTGTACGTCGCGCGCATGGGAGGCGGGCAGGTCGACACATCGACGGGCGATTTCGTGTTCAAGGTCAACGAGGCGTACCGCATCCAAGGCGGAAAGATCACCGAACCGGTGCGCGGAGCGACGCTCATCGGCAACGGCCCCAAGATCCTGGGGGAGATAGACATGGTAGGGAATGATCTGGGATTCGACATAGGAACGTGCGGTAAGGACGGACAGCTGGTGCCGGTTGCCGACGCGCAGCCCACGGTGCGCATACCGGCCATCACGGTGGGAGGGGAGGTTTGACGGTAGACGATGCGTCAAACGGGAGCCGAGACGTTTTACAAAAATATACTTCCGTGTGCTGAACGGCCGTCACGGTACATCGACCGGGAGTACAACCTCTCCTCGCAGGGCTTTCGCCGGGATGCCTTCAATGTCCTGCTCGTATTTCCCGATGCGTACGAGATCGGCATGTCCTACCAGGGGATACGATTCCTCTACCACCGCCTTGCCCGTATTGGGGGGATCGGCGTTGAATTCGCATGCACTCCCTGGCCCGATATGGAAGGTCTCCTGCGCGGTTCCTCCGAACCGTTGCGCTCACTCCAGACGGGTACGCCGGTACGCGACTTCGATCTCGTCGGTGTCTCGTTAACCTACGAGCTGAACTATACCAACCTCCTCACCGTGCTCGATTGCGCCGGGATACCGCTCGAGTCGGTGCGGCGGGGGGAGGATGATCCGCTGGTCGTGGCCGGCGGTCCCTGCTGTTCCAATCCGCTCCCCTTTTTGGCCGCCGTCGACGCCGTCTTTCTCGGTGACGGTGAGGAGTCGCTGCCCGAGGCCGTCGCCGCCCTCAGCACATGCAAGGGTTCAGGTGCGCCGCGTGGCCGTCTCCGGGAAACGCTCGCCGGTATCGCGGGGGTGTATGTCGACGGCATCTCGAATGCCGCGACGGCCCGCACCTACCGGCTGAGCGGCGATGACCTCGCACGCAGGCCCATCGTGCCTTCGGCGGAAATCGTGCACGATCGGCTCTCGGTCGAGATACAGCGGGGCTGCACGCGGGGCTGCCGGTACTGCCACGCCGGAATGATCAACCGGCCGCGCCGGGAGCGCACCGTCGACGAGATCGTGGAGGCCGTGCGCGCGGGGCTCGATGCGTCGGGATGGGAGGAGGTATCGCTTCTCTCACTCTCGACCTCGGATTATTCGAGGCTCGACGAGCTCCTCGTGAGACTCACACCGGAGCTCGAAGCGCGCCGCGTCTCGCTCGCGCTGCCGAGCCTCCGGCCCGAGACGATCACGGATCAGATAGTCACCGCTTCATCCATCGTACGCAGGTCCGGATTCACCATCGCTCCCGAGGCGGGCACCGAGCGTCTCCGGCGTGTCATCAACAGGGGCATGAGCAACGACGACATCCTCGATGGATGCGTACGGATCCTCGACGGTGGATGGCAGAGACTGAAGCTTTATTTCATGATCGGCCTTCCAACCGAGACGCAGGAGGATCTCGCCGGGATAGCCGATCTCGTCGGTGCGATCCTTGCGCTGCCGCGGAGCGCGGGGCGGTTCACGCTCGGCGTGGCTGTGTCCCCGTTCGTGCCCAAGCCGGATACGCCGTTCCAGTGGGAGCGGCAATGCTCGATCGAGGAACTGCGGGCGAAGGAGTCGTATCTCGCGCGCCGGATCCCCGGCCGTCGCGTTCAGGTGAACCTGCGCAACCCGGCGGCGAGCGTACTCGAGGGTGTCATGGCGCGCGGCGACCGGCGGCTCTGGCCGGTCCTTCTGAGCGCGTACCGCCTGGGTTGCCGGTTCGACGGGTGGCGGGACATGTTCCGGTTCGATCTCTGGGGCAGGGCATTCGATGAGAATGGCGTCTCCCCATCCGATTTCACCGGCGGATTCGACGTCGAAGCTCCACTTCCGTGGGAACGGTTTGATATGGGAATCTCCCGGCGTCACCTTCTCGGCGAACGTGAACGCGCCTACCGCGGCCGGCTCACGACGGACTGCCGGGAGGGCGAATGCATCGGATGCGGCGCCTGCGACGGCGGGAGTGCGGGGAGCGGCGCGCGTACGGCACCGCCGGCCTCGGGTACCAATGCCGCTGCCACGGCCGATCGCCCCGGGCGGGATGGGGACGCCGCCGTGTATCGCTACCGGTTCACGTACGAGCGCTCCGGCCGCGCATGTTTTTTATCGCATCTCGAGGTGATGCGCGTCATCCAGCGGGCGCTGCGCATGACCGGCTGGCCGCTGCGTTTCAGTGAGGGATTCCATCCCCATCCCCGTCTCTCGATGGGACCCTCGCTGGCGGTCGGCACGGAGGGCGCCGGAGAGTTCTTCGATATCGAGCTCTGTTCACCGGCCGGCTGCACGCCCGGTGCGATCAACCGGTGCCTCCCGCCGGGCATCGTCGTGCACGATCATGCCGGACCGTTTAACCGGAGAATGGGAAAGCTGCCGCAGGATGTGCGTTTCACGTACCGTTTTCATTTCGGCGCCGTCGCCGGAGCGGATGGGCTGGACGAGCGGTTTCTCCCGGATCCCGCCCTTCGTGTTGCGAAGCTCTGGCTCGAAATGATCCGGGGAGATGAAGCAGTAATCGACCGGAAGGGGAAATCACGGCGCTGCGGGACATGCTCGGTTCGTCTCCGGGAAGATGACGGTTCGCTCGAGATCGCGATCGCCGGCGATGCGAGCGGCGTATCGACCCCCCGGGATCTCCTCCGGGCCGTCTTTCCCGAGCGGCTGATTCCCCTTGTTGCAACGAAAAGACTTGAGATATTGTATAAAACTGAGGATAGTTACAAGAGCCCGCTCGACCTCGTGCGTCGGCGGGCATGAAGGTATATAACATGCAAAAAGAGATCGTAATCAACTACACGGAGCGCGAGATCCGCATCGCTATACTCGAGGATCGAGAGCTCGTCGAGTTCCTCATTGAACGTGAGGACAACAGACGGATGGTCGGTGATGTCTACCTCGGCCGCATCAATGCGGTGATACCCGGTATCCAGGCGGCTTTCGTCGATATCGGGCAGGAGAAGGCGGCCTTTCTTCACGTGAGTGACGTGGCGTCGGGCTCGATCGACCCGAGCCTTCTCGACGAAGACGAGATAGAATTCAACAACAAGAGACGAAAGGATTTCCCGCCCATCGAGAACCTGCTTAAGAAGGGGCAGGAGATCATCGTGCAGGTGCGAAAGGAAGCGATCGGGACCAAGGGTCCGCGCGTGTCGTCGCAGATTTCCCTGCCCGGACGATACGCCGTGCTGATGCCGGACCTCGATCACATCGGCGTCAGCAAGAAGATAGAAAGCCGCAAGGAGCGGAACCGGCTCCGGGCTATCGTACGCAAGTACCGCCCCAAGGGCGCCGCCATCATCGTGCGGACCGCCGGCAACGGCGTACCGAACGATCAGCTGCGGGACGATATCCTGTATCTCGAGGAACGGTGGAAGGAAGTGCGGAAAAAGATCGAACGGGCGACCCCTCCCACGCTGATACACGAGGATGTCGATATCACCGTTTTCGCGCTCCGGGACATCTTCACCGAGGATGTCGACCGGATCACCATCGACAACAAGGAGGAGCACGAGCGGCTCCATTCCTATCTGAAATCGTTCGCGCCCCATCTCGCCTCCCGGGTTCGTTTGTACCGGGAGAAGAGTCCGATATTCGATCACTACGATATCGAGCAGGAGATCGAGAAGACCCTCGAGCGGAAGATATGGCTCCGCAAGGGAGGGTACATCGTCATCGAGCATACCGAGGCGCTCGTATCGATCGATGTCAACACCGGCCGCTTCACCGGCAAGCGTGACCAGGAGGAGACGATTCTCGAAACGAACCTGATAGCGGCGCGGGAGATTTCGCGTCAGCTCCGGTTGCGGGATATCGGCGGGATCATCGTCGTCGATTTCATCGATATGGAACGCGAGGAGAACCGGCGCAAGGTCTACAACGAGTTCCGGAACGTGCTGCGCAAGGATCGCTCGCGCGCGCGGGTGTCACAGATCAGCGAGCTCGGCCTCATCGAGGTGAGCCGGAAGCGTGTCCGTGCGAGCCTGCTCCATTACTACAGCGAGGAGTGCCCCTTCTGCGACGGCGGCGGCAAGGTCCTCAGTCTCGAATCGATGGCGATGAAGGTGGAGCACTGGGTGCGGCGGATCGGCGCACTGCGCAGGGAGAAGGGGATCGAATTCCGGTTGAATCCGCTCCTCGGCATATTCCTCCGCGAGGAGCGCGGCGACAACGTTCGGGAGCTCGAACAGCTGTACCATCTCCGCGTCGACATCGTGGACGATCCCCGGATGCACCGCGAGGATATCGAGATCCTCTCGAGTGACACGAGGCGCAACCTCAAGGTCAGTTTCAAGTAGCGGACCGGGTGCGGACAGGCAAATGTGGAATTGTCCGTGTACCGAGCGGCGGCTTATTGAGAATCTTTGCGATTTTCTCTTGACGCGTGCGGGTGGTGGCGTGAGAATCTACCCTTCGCAGGTAAGGTACGGGTATATATTTTCGGCTCATAACGCATCCAGCAGGATCAGCGGATCCTCGGCAATCGGGCCCCGCAGATCGCCGTCGCCGGGCTGGCAGGCTCCAGCGTCAACTTCGTTGTCCGTCCGTGGGTCAAGAAGGAGGATTACTGAAAGGTCAAGTTCGATGTGACCGAGAAGGTCAAGAGGGAGTTCGATGCGGCGGGGATCGAGATCCCGTTCCCACAGCGCTCCATTCACATGGTCTCGGGGACGACCAACTGATGCCGGAGCGATGCCGCCCACCGGTGTCGCGAGGGCAAGGAGGTGTATCATGTTCAAGGAATTCAAGGAATTCGCCATGCGGGGCAATGTCGTCGACATGGCGGTGGGTATCATAATCGGAGCAGCATTCGGGACGATCGTCAAGTCACTGGTTTCCGACATCATCATGCCGCCCATCGGATTGCTTCTCGGCAACGTCGATTTCACGAACCTGTTCCTCGTGCTTCGCGGCGGCGGCGCGTCGTTTTCGACGCTGGTCGAAGCGCAGGAGGCCGGTGCCGTTACGATCAATTACGGCGTATTCATCAATACGATCATCAGTTTCTTGATAGTCGCGTTCGCCGTATTCCTGATCATACGGAATATCAATCGTCTGAAAAAGGAAGAAGTGGCGCCGCCCGCCGAGCCGACGACGAAGGAGTGCCCGCACTGCCTGTCGACGATTCCCATCAAGGCAACTCGTTGTGCTTTTTGCACTTCGACTTTGACATGAGCCCGAGAAGGTAGAGCACGAGGCCATCATCCCGTCCAGCGCGTGTCCCGGAGAGCCGTTCCGGTGACTCCGTGCTCCCTTTTCGCCTTGACTTGGGTGGGCGTCTTTGTTATCAATATGTTTTACTTCCAGTGTACGGAGGAGGTAGAGGAGTGTACGCGGTCGTCAATTTGGCCGGCAAACAGTTTTCGGTGAAACCGGAAGAGGAAGTCAGGGTTCCCCTGCTCGATGCCGCAGTAGGGAGTATCATACGCTGCGATGAGGTTCTGTTCTACGCGGATGGCGGAGATGTTCGCGTCGGGCAGCCGCGCCTCGATGATATCACGGTCACGGCGGAGGTGATCGAGCACGGCAAGGACAAAAAGATCGTCATTTTCAAGATGAAGCGGCGAAAAACCTACCGCAGAACGAAGGGGCACCGTCAAAACTATACTCTATTGAAAATAAAAGAGATATCTGCTTAGCTGATATCAGACAAGGAGCTGAGAACGAGATGGCACACAAGAAAGGCGTGGGGAGTTCCAAGAACGGCCGTGACAGCAATTCCAAGAGGCTCGGCGTCAAGCGTCACGCGGGACAGCAGGTTCTGGCGGGAACGATCATCATACGCCAGCGCGGGACGAGGGTCCATCCCGGTCTCAACGTCGGCAGGGGCAACGATGATACGCTCTATGCGCTCATCGACGGCATCGTGAAGTTCGAACGTTTCGGCAAGAAAAAGAAAAAAGTGAGTGTATACGCCAACTGACGATCCGCGTCACATGATGGTTCATACGGGAGAACCCACAAGGTGCCGGTAACGCCCTTGGGGTTCTCTTTGTTATCAGGGGGTACGCGTATGCGAATCAAGTATCTCGGCCATGCGGCGTTCGTCTTGACGCTCTCGGACGGCAGAACCGTTGTGTTCGATCCGTACGAGTCGGGTTCCTACGACGGCGCCCTCGCGTACGGTCCGATAACGGATGCCTTCGACATCGCGGTGGTGAGTCACGATCACGCGGATCATTGCTGCACAAGCGTGACGGCGGGGGCGAAACACGTTATCAGGAGCGCGGGTGAGCGTGAAATCGATGGAATCACGGTGACGTCGATTCCCACGTTTCACGACGAATCCGAGGGGAGCAAGCGGGGTACGAACCTCATTTCGATCATCGAAGCGGAGGGGATCAGGCTCGCACACCTGGGGGATCTCGGCCATCCGCTCCCCGAGACGATCGCGGACGCCCTCAAGGGAGTCGATGTGGTGTTCGTTCCGGTCGGTGGTTTTTTCACCATCGACGCAGAGACCGCCCTCCGGGTGATCGAGGCGATCGGGCCGAAACTCGTCATTCCGATGCATTACAAGACCGCGAAGGTCGCGTTTCCCATCGAGCCGGTGGAGAAGTTCACCGGTCTCGTGCAGGGTGTTGAGCACGCCGGGACGAGCGAGATAACCGTTACCAGGGAAAGCCTTCCCGCGGAGCGAACAGTCGTCGTGCTCGACCAGGCGCTGTAGAGGCTTTATGAGGAGAGGGATGCCATGAGAGAGATCAAAGCCAGTGCGATCACGGAGGCGATCGCACGCCTTTCCATGGAGGCCAACTACGAACTCGAGGATGATGTGCAGAAATCGCTCGAGGCGGCCTACGAGAGGGAGGAGTCCCCGGCGGGCAAGGAGGTGCTCCGACAGATTCTCGAGAATTCGAAGATCGCCCGAACCGAACGGATGCCGATCTGTCAGGACACGGGACTCGCCATTCTCTTCGTCGAGATGGGACAGGATGTACACGTCGTCGGGGGCGATTTCGAGACCGCCGTCGACGCGGGAGTGAGAAAAGGGTACACGGACGGTTACCTACGCAAATCGGTTCTCGCCGATCCGGTACGGGGCGGCAATACGGGCGACAACACGCCGGCCATCGTTCATCTCCGCATCGTACCAGGGGACAAGCTCGCGATATACGTCGTCCCGAAGGGTGGCGGGAGCGAGAACATGAGCAAGATAGCAATGATGAAACCGGCGGACGGGCTCGAGGGCGTCAAGCGGTTCGTCACGGAGAGTGTTCGCACCGCGTCCGGCAATCCGTGCCCCCCGATCGTCGTGGGAGTCGGCATCGGCGGGTCGTTCGAGCGATGCGCCTACCTCGCGAAGAAGGCCCTCCTCCGGCCTATCGGGAGTGTGCACGCCGATCCCTTCTACACGGACCTCGAGAAGGAACTCCTCATGCTGGTGAACGATACCGGTGTCGGGCCCATGGGGCTCGGCGGGCGGGTGACGGCATTGGCCGTTCACGTCGAAACCGCACCACGCCATATCGCCTCGTTCCCCGTCGCGGTCAATATGAATTGTCATGCGGCGCGTCACAAGTATGTGGAGCTTTGATGCAACCGCACGATGGAGGAAACATGATGAGTACACGGTACGAGGGAAGCCGTTTCAGAGATCAGGCAGGTGAATGATGGCTGAACATACACTGACCGTTCCGCTTACGAAGGATATAATCGTGACGCTGAAGGCGGGGGATACCGTTCGCCTGAGCGGCGTCGTCTACACGGCGAGGGATGCCGCGCACAAACGGCTCGTCGATCTGATCGCCGAGGGGAAGGAGCTGCCCATCCCTCTGGAGGGACAGGTGATCTACTACGTGGGGCCGGCGCCGACCCCGCCCGGCAAGGTCATCGGGTCGGCGGGCCCGACGACGAGCTACCGGATGGATCCGTATGCCCCGACACTGATCGAACATGGCCTCAGGGGTATGATCGGTAAGGGAGAGCGTACCGGGCAGGTGGTCGAATCGATGAAAAAACACGGAGCCGTTTACTTTGCAGCCACCGGTGGTGCGGCCGCCTTGATATCGAAATCGATTCATGCGGTCGAGATCGTCGCCTACGAGGACCTCGGGGCGGAGGCGATCCGCAGGCTCGAGGTAAAGGATTTTCCCCTCATCGTCGCGCAGGACAGCCACGGGGGAAACGTGTACCGGGAGGGACAGAAGGCATATGCCCGATGAGTTCGTTCCGATCGACCGGATATGCACTGAACGGGGGGATGGAGTTTCATGTCTCGATCACGGGTTCTGGCCGTCATACCGGCGCGGTACGGATCGACCAGATTTCCCGGGAAGCCGCTTGCCGAGATTCGCGGTATCCCCATGATCGTCCGTGTCTATCGCCGGGCCTCGATGCTCGGCGGTGTGGACCGCGTGCTGGTCGCCACGGACGATATACGCATCAAGGAGGCCGTCGAGCGTGACGGCGGCACGGCGGTCATGACCTCGCGGGCCCACCTGACCGGGACATCACGCGTCCGCGAGGTGGCGCTCGGCCACCGGTACGGCATCGTGCTCAACCTGCAGGGTGACGAGCCGGTCCTGCCGGTCGGCGGCGTCGAACGATTGATCGAGGCGATGCGGGCCGCTCCCCGTGTCGTTATGGGAACCCTCGCGGCGTGGGAGACGGACCGGCGCGAGCTCGAACGGCCCGACGTGGTGAAGGTGGTATGCGACAGGGCCGGGAATGCACTCTACTTTTCCCGCTCAGCGATACCGCACGGGGCCGGAAAGACACTCCGGCATATCGGCGTGTACGCCTACCGGCGGTCATTTCTTCTGAAATTCACCTCACTTCCCCACGGGCCTCTCGAGCGGCACGAGTCCCTGGAACAGCTCAGGGCCCTCGAGAACGGCTTCGGGATACGCGTTGTATGCTGCCGGGCCGGCTCCGCCGGGGTTGATCGACCAGCCGATATAAAAAGAGTTGAAAAATGGCTTGAAAGCCGATAAATTGGGCACGACAGGATTTACGGGTACGGCACCTTCCGGTGAGGATCTCTAGTGGGCGAGAGGGAGACGAAATACATCTTCATCACGGGTGGGGTGGTGTCGTCTCTCGGAAAGGGTATCGCCGGCGCCTCTCTCGGACTCCTGCTCAAGCAGCGCGGGCTCAACGTCGTCCTCCAGAAATTCGATCCCTATATCAATGTCGATCCCGGCACGATGAGTCCCTTCCAGCACGGCGAGGTTTACGTGACGGATGACGGCGCGGAGACCGATCTCGATCTCGGTCATTACGAGCGTTTCATCGATCGCGACCTCAGCCAGAGATCCAACGTGACGACGGGGCAGATCTACGAAGCGGTGATCAACCGTGAGCGGGAGGGAGGGTATCTCGGTAGAACGGTCCAGGTCGTTCCGCACATCACCGACGAGATCAAGGGCCGCATCCGTATGGCGGCGGAAAACGGCGATGACGTCGATGTCGTCATCACGGAGATCGGCGGAACCACCGGGGATATCGAGGGCCTGCCGTTCCTCGAGGCGATCAGGCAGTTCAGGCTCGACATGGGCCGCGAGAATATCCTCTACATTCACCTGACGCTGGTCCCGTACATACGGGCCGCGCGGGAGCTCAAGACGAAACCGACGCAGCACAGCGTGAAGGCGCTCAGGGAGATCGGCATTCAACCCGATATCTTGCTCTGCAGGACCGAGCGGCCCCTCGGACGTGAGATTCGCGGCAAGATCGCCCTCTTCTGCAATGTCGAGGAGGACGCCGTCATCGAGGCGAGGGACGTCAGCTCGATATACCAGGTACCGCTCCAGTTCCGCAAGGAGGGCCTCGACGATATCGTCGTCGACAAGCTCCACCTCTCCTGTCCGCCGCCGGACCTCGACGAATGGGAAAAGATGGTACATAAGATCTATTCCGCCACGGAGTTCGTGGACATCGCGATCTGTGGCAAGTACGTGCACCTTCACGACGCATACAAGAGCATCATCGAGTCGTTCATCCACGCCGGCGTGGCGAACGACGTCCATGTAAATATCAAGTGGGTCGATTCGGAGAAGGTGGAGAAGGAGGGTGCCGAGGCGTTCCTGTCCGATATCGACGGCCTTCTCGTTCCCGGCGGATTCGGCGATCGGGGAATCGAGGGGAAGATCGAAGCGATCCGGTACGCACGTGAGAATGGTATCCCGTTCCTCGGAATCTGCCTCGGTCTCCAGTGCGCCGTGATCGAATTCGCCCGCGACATATGTGGCATCGATGCGGGAAGTTCCGAATTCAATCCCGATGTGCCGCACCCGGTGATCGACCTTATGCTCGAACAGCGGCACCGGTCGAAGATGGGCGGCACGATGCGTCTCGGATCGTACCCATGCATACTCACCGAAGGATCCATCGCATACGGGCTGTATGGCGTCAGGGAGATCACCGAACGGCACCGGCACCGGTGGGAGGTCAACAACGCCTACCGGGACCTGCTCACGGAGCACGGGCTCGGTATATCGGGCCTTTCCCCGGACGGGAATCTCGTTGAAATCATCGAGCTCCCCACGCATCCGTTTTTCATCGCGGTACAGTTTCATCCGGAGCTGAAATCCCGCCCCCAGAGGGCGCACCCCCTGTTCAAGGGTCTCATCGCCGCGGCGGCGGAGGCGATGCGGGCCGGGAACGAGAACACGGGGGCCGCGACCGTTCGCCCAGACGGATAAGGGGGGGAGGGTATGGATTCCCTATCGATCGGCGGGAGAACCGTTCACCCGGGAGACGTACCGCTCCTCATAGCGGGTCCCTGCACGTTGGAAAACCGAGACGACGCCCTGCGGATCGCCGCCGAATGCGCCGCACTCGCCGAGCGGGAAGGATTCTTCTATATATTCAAATCAAGTTACCTCAAGGACAACCGTTCGTCCATCGATTCATACACCGGGCCGGGCCTCGAGCGCGGACTCGAGATGCTCGCGCACATCCGTGAATCGGTGGGATGTCCCGTTCTCACCGATGTACACTGCCGTGAGGAGGTCGTCCCGGCGGCCGGTGTATGCGACGTGTTGCAGATACCGGCTTTTCTGGCGCGGCAAACGCGCTTGATCGTGGCGGCGTCAAGGACCGGCAAGGCGCTGAACCTGAAAAAGGGTCAGTTTCTCTCCCCCGCGGAAATGGGGCTCGCCGTCGAGAAGGCCCGGCGGGGCGGAGCCGGCGCCGTGCTCGTGACCGAGCGGGGAACCTTTTTCGGCTATAACAATCTCGTGGTCGATTTCACCTCGTTCCCTGCCATGGCACCGTTCGGGGTTCCTCTCGTATTCGATGCCACGCATTCGCTCCAGCTGCCCGGGGGGCTCGGTACGAGATCGGGCGGAAGACCGGCGTACGCTCGAACACTCGCACGGGCGGCGGTCGCTGCGGGATGTCACGGCCTCTTCGTCGAAACGCATTTCAATCCCGGCTCGTGCCGGTGCGATGCCGAGGTGATGCTGCCCCTGGACGAGCTGCCGCGGCTCGTTCATGAGACAGGGGAACTGTTTCGCGCAGTGAAGGGATTCGGGACGGAATGACGACCGGCAAGATGAGGCACGGGAAAGCACGGAGCGGCACGTCGAGTGCCGTGGAGCACCCGGAGAAGGATGTGAACGAACAAAAAAGCAAACGTGGTGCATCGAAGCACGAGAACGTCGTCGAAATCGGGCGCGATGTCGTCGCGCAGGAGATCAAGGGGCTGCGGGAGCTGAAGATAAATATCGGTCCCGCCTTCGAGCGGGCCGTCGAGATCCTCCTCGAGTGCCGGGGGAAGGTCATCGTGTGCGGCATCGGAAAGTCGGGGATCGTCGCCCGGAAGATCGCCGCCACCCTGAGCAGTACCGGCACGCCGTCCGTATACCTGCATCCCGGCGAGGCGGTACATGGAGATATGGGGATGGTCACCGAGGACGACGTGTTTCTCGCCGTGAGCAAGAGCGGCAGTAACGAGGAGATGGAAAAGATCCACCCCTACCTCCGCGCCATGAAGGTCAAGAGGATCGCGATCACGGCCCGCGATGATACCCAGCTCGCCGAAGCGAGCGACGTCGTACTCCTCACAGGGGCTGAACGTGAGGCATGCCCGATGGATATCGTGCCGACCACGAGCACGACGACCGCCATGGTGCTCGGCGATGCACTGGCCGTCGCCGTCTACCGGTGCAGAAACTTCAGCAGGGAGGATTTCGCTCGCATCCATCCAAGCGGTGCGCTCGGCAGGCGGCTCCTCCTCACCGTGGGCGAACTGATGCACAGCGGTAACGAGCTCCCGCTCGTTTCGATGGACACGCCGCTACAGGAGAGCCTCTTCGAGATCGTCAACAAACGGTTGGGATGCACGGGCGTCGTGGATCGGGGCGGTGTGCTGGTCGGCATCGTGACGGACGGTGATCTGAAGAGGATACTCATCAAGAACCCGGCGGCCCTCAAGATCAAGGTGTCCGAGCTGATGACAGCCGATCCGCGTACCGTGCGCACGGGTGAGATGGCGATCGATGCACTCGAACGGATGGAGATGGACCCACCGGGACCGGTCACGCAGCTCTTCGTCACGGACGACGAGGGTCATCCCCTCGGCGTCATTCACATCCATGACATAATTCGTGCCGGTCTCCGGTAAGATCTCCCCCCACCGAATGCACCCCGTGCGCCGAGCGCGTTCTTCGCGTAACTCTATATATATTAGGAAATTAATAAATTACCCCTGCTTCCGTGCCGGTCTTTCGGCCTTGGCACAGCAATTGCTTGACCCTATGGCATGCGTATGGTACAAATGAAATAACGTAAGTATCCTGCAGTACTTATCGATTCTGCAGTGGCGGCGTGGTGCGCCGGTGCCGTGTGCTCTTGAACGGGGAATGTTCACGTGCGTTCCACCGATCGGCGGTTGGTGAGGGGTGAAGAAGAAACTCCGGAGATGGCTCGCTCTGCTTGCTGTGAAATTATTGATTTTCCTCACCAGGATCGTACCGAGACGCTGGGGGCACACCCTTTTTTCGCTTCTCGGCACCGTCGCGTTCCGGTTGTACCGGAAAGAACGGGATTTGGCGATGCGTAACGTTTCCATGGCCTTTCCAGAGGTGGATACCCTGATCGCCCGGGCGGTTGCCAGGGGAGCCTTCCTCTATCTCGGCAGAAATACATTCGACGCCCTGAGCCTCGTGCATGCCTCGCGCGATACGATCCTCGATCTGTGCACCGTCGAAGGGGAAGAATACCTGCGGATTGCCTACGAACGCGGGAACGGCGTGATCGGGCTGACCGGGCATATCGGCTGCTGGGAGCTCCTCGCTGCCTACTTTTCGGAGAAGGGTTACACGGTCAGCGTCATCGCGCGGGAGCTGCGGGACGGCCGCCTGAACGGCATGCTCGTCGAGATGCGTCGGCGGCACGGTATCGTATCGATACCCCGCGGCGCCACTGCGGTGGCGGGCTACCGGGTCCTCAGAAAGGGCGAGATACTGGGAATGCTGATCGATCAGGATATAGACGTCGATGGCGTGTTCGTGCCGTTTTTCGGCGTTCCGGCCCACACCCCGCGTGGCGTTGCCGTTTTCGCGCTCCGTAGCGGTGCGCCGATCGTTCCCCTGGGCATACATCTTCAGCCCGACGGTTCGCAGCGAATAACGATATTCCCCGAGATCGAGGTACCGCCGGCCGGGCTGCCCGATCAGGAGCGCATCGATGAGCTGACCGGCCGCTGCTCGGAAGCGGTCGAGAGGTTGATCCGTATCTATCCGCAACAGTGGGTCTGGTTCCACGACCGGTGGCGGAAACGGCCCGTGGGCTCGGGCGGTAGCACAATTCAACCTGTTCAAGAGGAAAAAGCGGGATTATATTAACTTCGCGACGGATATGGTGTACAAGTTGCATGGGAGGCCTACGGCGCATTGCGTGATCTGATGATGAACGGAACGGGTATACGTGGCATCGGGAGGGTGGGATCGCTCCGTCTCGCTGTCGCCGTCTGCCTCGCGGCTCTGTACCTCTCGTGCGGGGAGATCGACAACAGTGAGCAATCGATCGGCGCCCGCGACGTCCCTGATCAGGAATTCACCGATTTCACCACGTACGAGAGCGATTCGGGCGTCGTGCAGTGGATTCTCGAGGCACCGATCGCCCGGATTTACAATGCCCGCAAGCTCCTCGTCACGATACAACCGCACATCACCTTCTTCAACGAGCTCGGAGAAACGACATCGGTGCTGACCGCGGATAAGGGAGAATATCAGCAGGTTTCACATGATCTTACGGCGCTCGGCAATGTCGTCGTGACATCCCGGCAGGGATATATGCTCGAGACGGAGAGCCTCGTATGGGTCAACGAGATGGAAGAGATACACACCGAGGATTTCGTCCGGTTCATCAAGGAAAACGATATCCTCACCGGATATGGATTTCGCAGCGATCCCGAATTGCAGAACGTGACGATTCATCGCGACGTGGAGGCCTTTCTCCGGGATGACGATGGAGTGGTGGACGGCGAGGTGCGCAAGGATCGCGGGGGGGGAGGGAAGCATGGTGAATGAAGCCGCCGCGGCGCGCGGTTCGGCCGATGGTCATCTTGCCTGCCGCGGGCTCGTGAAGATCTACGGCCGTCGGCGGGTCGTCGATCACGTATCAATCGATGTGCGCAGAGGCGAGGTGGTTGGATTGCTCGGCCCCAACGGTGCGGGAAAGACAACCTGTTTCTACATGATCGTCGGGATGATCAAGCCGGAAGATGGAAGTGTTACACTCGACGGCGAGGATCTCACGAACCTGCCGATGTACCAGAGGGCGCGCAGGGGGATCGGGTACCTCTCGCAGGAGGCCTCGGTCTTCAGGCGGCTGACCGTGGAGAACAATCTGATGGCCATTCTCGAAACCCTTCCCCTATCGAAGGTCCAGCGCACCGAGCGCCTCGGGGAGTTGCTGAACGAGCTGAACATCGAACATCTCAGCAAGAGCTACGGCTACCAGCTGTCAGGCGGGGAGCGCCGTAGGGTGGAGATCACGCGCTCGCTGGTGACAAATCCGTCGTTCATGCTTCTCGACGAGCCGTTCGCCGGTATCGACCCGATCGCCGTCGCAGATCTCCAGGATATCGTAACCAAGTTGCGTGGCAAGGGATTAGGTATCCTTATCACGGATCACAACGTCAGGGAGACATTGTCAATTACCAATAGAGCCTATATCATGTATGAGGGGAGCATCAAGTGCTCCGGAACCGCGGACGAACTGGCTTCGAATCCCGAGGTTCGCGAGATATACCTCGGGGAAGCGTTTCGTCTGTAAAGACGGGATGGCGTGTCTATGGAGATGAAAATCGGATTAAACATCGGACTGCAGCAGCGGCTCGTGATGACGCCGCGGCTCCAGCAGGCGCTCAAGCTTCTCCAGATGCCGACGCAGGAGCTGCAGCTGGTCCTGAAGCAGGAGATCCTCCAGAATCCGCTTCTCGAGGAGGTGGACGAATCGGACGAGATTCTGGACGAGGAGGCTCCGGAAGAAGAAGAGGAGGTGCAGGCGGAGGAATCGGAGAAGGAATCCGAGGAACCGATCGACTGGGACGATTACTTCGAGGCGGGATTCGGCATCGGTAGCGGGTATGCGGAGGAGGAGCGTGAAGATTTTCTCGAGCGTGTTCCCGTGGCCAAGCAGAGCTTCGCGGATTACCTGATGAGCCAGCTCAGGCTGGTGACCGACGATGATAAGACCCTGGTGATCGGGGAGTATATAGTCGGAAGCCTGGACGATTCAGGGTACCTTACCTGCCCCCTGGAGGAGGTCGCCAATACGTTCGAGACGACCGTCGCGGAGGTAGGGGCGGTGCTTGCGATCATCCAGACGTTCGATCCTCCCGGTGTGGGGGCGCGGGACCTGAAGGAATGCCTGTTGATCCAGCTCCGGTCCCGCGATCTGGGGGATTCGATGGCCGCCCGTATCGTCAGCGATCACTTCGAGGAGTTCAAGCAGAAGAAGTATCTCGACATCAGCAAGAAGCTCAAGATTTCCATCAAGGAGATCCAGACCCAGGCAACGATCATCGGCAGCCTGAATCCGAAGCCGGGACTCGATATCATCGCCGAGGGACCCAAGTACGTGATTCCCGATCTCATCGTCGATAGGGTAGGCGAGAAATACGTCGTCTACCTGAACGACAAGAACGTCCCCCGGCTCAGGATCAGCCAGTCGTACCGGAACGAGCTCCAGTACAATCCCGATATAAGCACCGAAACGAAGGATTTCATCCAGGGGAGGCTCAAGAACGCCAAGTGGCTGATACAGACGATCGAGCAGCGCCGGCGGACCATGATCAAGGTGATGCAGAGCATCGTCGAGGAGCAGGAGGAGTTCTTCGAGAAGGGAACGGCGGCGCTCCGGCCGTTGACGCTCCAGCAGGTGGCGAGCAAGATCAGCATGCATGAGAGCACCGTAAGCCGTGTGACTACAAACAAGTACGTACAGACGCCCCGCGGGGTATACGAGCTCAAGTTCTTCTTCAGCTCGAGCCTGGGGACGCAATCGGGGGAGGAGGTATCCGCGAAGAGCGCCAAATTGAGGATAAAGGAAATCATCGCGAAGGAAGATGCCAAGAAACCGTTGAGCGATCAGAAAATCGCGGATATACTTATAGAAGGCGGACTGATAATTGCGAGGCGTACGGTCGCCAAGTATCGCGAGCAGCTTGGAATTCTTCCGGCGCGACACAGGAAACAGTACTAGAGTGACGGATGCACTGATCGATACTATAAATAAATGACGATCCAAACTGCGACTCGCCGCGAGAAACGATTGCCTTCCTGGCTGAGAAGGAATATTCCCCTGCTCAATGAATGCACACGGATAGAGGGTGTTGTGAGGAGGCTCCGGCTGCACACTATCTGTCGGGAAGGGCTCTGTCCCAATAGGGCGGAATGCTACGCGAGGGGGAAGGTGACCTTCATGGTGCTGGGCGACGCCTGCACCAGGGGCTGCCGGTTCTGTTCGGTTGAGAAGGGTTCACCCCGGCCGCCCGATCCCGGCGAGCCGGAACGGATCGCCCGCGCCGCACACGAACTCGGGCTCGGCCACGTGATCGTCACGTCGGTGACGCGGGACGATCTACCCGACGGGGGGAGCACTCACTACGCGGCGGTTATACGGGCGCTCCGGGACGTCACCCCCCCGCCGGTGATCGAGGTTCTCGTACCCGATTTCGGTGGAGACCTGCGGGCGCTGGCGTTTGTCGTGGCGGCCGGACCGGATATCGTTTCCCACAATATGGAGACCGTCCGGCGATTGTATGGCGATGTGCGCAGGGGCGCCGATTATGAAAGATCGTTGAGATTATTGCACGAGGCAAAGAATGTTCACAAGGAGGTGATGACGAAATCGTCGTTCATGCTGGGGTTAGGAGAGACGATGGACGAGGTGATTGAGGCTCTTATGGATTTGAGGCGGGTCGATTGCGATTTTGTCGCACTCGGCCAGTACCTGCGTCCGGGCATGGACCAGATGCCGGTTCAGGAATACATCCCGCCGGAACGCTTCTCGTGGCTCGAACGCGAGGCGTACGGTATGGGTTTCCGGGAGGCGACGGCCGGTCCGCTCGTGCGCAGTTCGTATCAAGAAAACCGCCTTTACACCCCAAGTACGGGAGGCGCGCCCAGGGGGGCGCATGATGCGAGGAGGATCTCGTTATGAAACTGACAACCACCGCAAGACATTTTGAGGCGAGTCCCGATCTGATTCAACATGCTGAGACGAGATTTCGCCGGCTCAAGCGATACTTCGATAATATTCTGAACGTGAATATCATCATGACGGTGGAGAAGTTTCGTCATATTGCAGAGGTGAACGTCCACGTGAACGGTCATGACTTTACCGCCAAGGAAGAGTCCGAGGATATGAAACTATCGATCGACAAGAGTGCCAAGGACCTCGAACGACAGATCAAGAAATTCAAGGGGAAATTGATATCGAATCACAAGAAGTCGAAAAAGACCGAGTCCCCGTGGGAATCGATCATCAGATCGGGAAGCATCGGGACGGAGAGCGGGATTGAGCTCCTCGAGCAGATTCCCCGTGATATATACGACTACAGTGTCGAGGAAGCGATAATCGTGATGGAGAACGAGAACAGAGATTTCATACTGTTCAACAACAAGGATTCGGGTAAACTGAACCTCGCATACAAGCGCCCGGACGGCCATTACGGGGTGATCGAAACCTTGAGGTCAGAATAGACGGCACACGGCGCGGCACCGGACGGCGGTGGGACGGTTCGATAGGGGCGATCGCATCATCGTTCATGAAATGGATGCCGTGACGGCTTTGTGAATCGCGATGCCTGCGGCGGGCATTCGTTGTAGAGGGAGGTCTCAGTGACGGACGAATACACGGTCGAACAATTTTACAAGGATGTCGCCGAGGAATTCGAACTGGACGTTCTGACCTCGCGGGTCGAGAGCCCTATTCCGATAACCGTACCGGACGTGCATCGCCCCGCGTTCGCACTTACCGGTTTCATGGAGAATTTCCTCAACGAACGGATCCAGATCATCGGTGAGACGGAGGTGCTGTACCTGCGCTCGCTCACGAGGGAGCAGCAGTGCGATTCGATCAGACGGATCTTCTCGAAACCACTCTGCTGCATCATCGTCACGAAGGGTCTCGAGCTGCCCGTGGATTTTCTTCCCTTCGCGGATAAGCATGGTGTGGCGGTGTTCCGCACATCGCGCTCGACGACGCCGTTCATGCACAAACTGACGGATCACCTGTACGACGTCTTCGCCCAGCGATCGGTGATGCACGGCTCGCTGGTGGATGTGTACGGCGTCGGTCTACTCTTCTCGGGGAGGAGCGGCATCGGAAAGAGCGAGATCGCCCTCGATCTCGTCGAGCGGGGACACCGGCTTGTCGCCGATGATGTCGTGGAGCTGATCAGGCATGGCGAGGTGGTCCTGGGGAGGGGACGCGACCATCTCCGGCATTTCATGGAGATACGGGGCCTCGGTATCATCAACGTGATGGACATCTTCGGCATACGCGCCGTCCGTATACAGAAGCGGATCGAGGTGGTCGTGCAGCTCGAGGACTGGGACCCGAACAAGAACTGGGAGCGCATCGGTCTCGACGAGCGCAAAACCGACCTGCTCGGTGTCAAGATCACGCAGGTGATCATTCCCATCTACCCCGGGAAGAACATCACGGTGATCTCGGAAACGATCGCGTTGAACTTCATGCTCAAGGTGTACGGCATCGATGCCGCGAAGCGTTTCGACAAGCAGCTGGTCGATATGATGGAGAGTGACAAGAAGACGAGACGGTACCTCAAGTACGATACAGAATGAACGGCACGGCGGATGATACGGGAACGATCGGAATCATCGTGACGCACGGCAGGCTCGCCGAGGAGCTGCTGCGCACCGCGGAGCTCATCATCGGTACCGTCAAGGACTGCTACGCGATATCCGGCTCGGACCTCTGCGACGAGGAACTGGTCCAGCGGATACGGCATATTATTGTCGATTCCGGGCGTGCGCACGCCGTGATCTTCGTCGATTACTTCGGAGGATCGTGCTGTATCAACAGCGCCCGTGCCATTGACGGGATCCGGGGGGTCAAGGTGGTGAGCGGCGTGAACCTTCCCCTGCTTCTCGATTTTCTCACCAAGCAGGGAAAAATGGGATTCGAAGAGATGGTCCGCCACCTCGTCAGCCGGGGCAGTGAAAGCATCAAGGAGCTCGATTTCTAGCACGGCCGGCGGGTGCGCCGGAATCGCGGCGGGAGAAACCGCACCGACGTTGCAGAAGGAGGGGTACGAGGCCATGATCACGGTTCTGAGGATAGACGACCGGCTGATACACGCCCAGGTCGTCATCGGCTGGGGCCGGATCATCAAGCCGGACAGGATCGTGATCGCCGACGATCACGTGTCGGCGAACGCGTGGGAAAAAAGCCTGTACATGAACTCGGTATCCCCCGATATTAAGGTTTCAATCCTCTCGCTCGCCGACACGGTCGATCAGGTTCGGGGGGGAGTGTTCGACAGGGAGAAGGTGATCCTCCTCGTGAGGAACCCGCAGAACGTGCTGACGCTCATCGATCTCGGTTTCGAGGTCGACGAGGTGAATGTGGGGGGATTGCACTACGGTGAGGGGAAGGAAAAATTGCTGGATCATCTATACGTGAGCAAGGAAGAAAGAAGTGCTCTGAGAGAACTGGTGAAGCGGGGAGTAACGCTCGAGGCGCGGGCGCTTCCCGGGCACGAACCGGTCATACTCAATTCGCGGGTGGTGTAGGGTGAAATAGCGGCCGATGAAGCGCTGCGCATCCTCGGGATGGCGCGGTATCACGGCGGAGTTCACAACGGTACCATGACTCGACAGGATATACGGGGTGATGGAGAGAAAAGTAACGTTCATTCTTGGTCTGCACAACCATCAGCCGGTCGGCAATTTCGACCATGTATTCGAAGAGGCCTACCATAGGGCGTACCAACCCTTCCTGCACGTTCTGAACGATTATCCCGACATTCCTTTCGCCCTGCACAACAGCGGTGTGCTGTGGAACTGGCTCCTCGAGAAACATCCCGAGTACATCGAGCTGCTCAAGCGGATGGTGGAGCGCGGGCAGGTCGAGTTGATTTCGGGCGGGTACTACGAACCGATTCTCACCATAATACCGGAGAGGGACCGCCAGGGGCAGCTCGGCGCGATGCGCGCCTTCCTCGGGGAACGTTTCGGATCGTTCCCGCGGGGCTGCTGGCTCACCGAGCGGATCTGGGATCCGCATCTGCCGCGGACTCTCGCCGATGCGGGGCTCGAGTATGTGATCGTCGACGATTCGCACTTCAAGAGCACCGGATTCAGTTCAGATGAGATGCGGGGTTTCTTCCTCACGGAGGAGGATGAAGCGTTCATCAGGGTGTTCCCCATCGATAAGCGGCTCCGGTACCTGATACCGTTCGAGGATCCGGAAGCGACGATCTGTTACTTGCACGGCATCGTGGAGGAAGGGGGAGAGGGACGGGCGATCGTCGTACTCGCCGATGACGGCGAGAAGTTCGGTCTCTGGCCCGGCACCCATTCACTCTGCTACGAGGAGCTCTGGCTCCGGCGTTTCCTCGATGCGCTGCAAAACAGCGATGATTGGCTCGAGATTTCGACCTTCTCGCGCGCCATAGACAGCTCCAATCCCCAGGGAATAGTATATTTACCGACCGCCTCGTACAGCGAGATGATGGAATGGGCACTTCCCCTGCGCGCGCAGCGCGTTTTCAAAGAGGCGAAGGAGATTCTCCAAGCGAGCGGCAGATTCACGGACGCCCTCGAGATCGTGCGGGGCGGTTTCTGGCGCAATTTTCTCGTCAAGTACGAAGAAAGCAACTGGATGCACAAGCGGATGCTTTTCACCAGCTCGCTCGTCGACAGGTACCGGCGCGACATCGGTGAGGACGACGACCTCGCGCGGGCGGTGGATCACCTGTACCAGGCGCAATGCAACTGCGCATACTGGCACGGTCTCTTCGGGGGGCTCTACCTGCCCCACCTGCGAAGCGCCGTGTTCAGCAACCTCATCGCCGCCGAGAAGATTCTCGAGCGTAAACTGTATGGTGACGGCCTTCCGTCGGTTTTCACCGGGGACATCGACGGTGACGGCGGTGAGGAGATCGTCGTCGCCGCGGGTGCGGTGAAGGCTATCTTCAAAACGCGCGGGGCCGCACTGCGGGAGCTCGATATCACCGAGCCCCCGTTCAACCTTACCGACACCTTGACGAGAAGGGAAGAGCTCTATCACCGGAACGTCGCGGACAGGAGCGCGGAAACGGACGGGAACGCCGGGGAAGCCGTAAGCATACACGAAATCCGCGCGGCGAAGGAGCTGGACCTGGAAAAGTATCTCGTATACGATACGCACCTGCGGTTGTCCCTGCTCGACCATGTTCTCGATTCGCGCACCGATCTCGACTCCTTTTCCCGCGCGGCCTACCGGGAGCGGGGGGATTTTCTGGATGGAACGTACACGGCACGTACGGAACGATCCGCCGATGAGTGCCGTTTGACCTTCAAACGGACGGGCCGGGTCGACACTCCAGGGGGCGCGATCGACGTTGCCGTCACGAAACTGGTGCGCATCTCCGCCGGCGCTCCCGAAATCGAGGCGCGGTACACGGTGCAACCCCTGGAGGCGCCGTTCCAGGGCCTGTTCGCCGTGGAGAGCGTATTTTCCCTACTCGCGGGTAACGCCCCGGACCGGTACTTCAGCGTTCCCGGCCGTGATCTCGCCGAGCGGCACCTCGCGTCGACCGGTGCGGAAGACGGCGTCGGCGCCTTTTCAATGGTGGACGAATGGTTGAACATCGCAATCCACTTCCGGCTCGAACCCGGTACGCTCCTCTGGCGGTTTCCGATCGAGACCGTTTCAAACTCGGAGTCGGGATTTGAGCGGGTTTACCAGGGATCCGCCGTCGTGCCGGTGTGGAAACTGGACCTCGCCGGCGGCGAGCGGGCGGTCCTGACGATTGGTATATCCGTGAAATCCGCCCGATGAAAGGATACGGAATCGCACTGTGAATCCCGTCATCGTGGCATCACTCGTCGGCGGTGCGCTCGCCGTCGACCACCGGAGCTCCCTCGGGCTCATGGTGTCTCA
The DNA here is from genome assembly GCA_035529435.1 of Patescibacteria group bacterium. Lineage (GTDB taxonomy): Bacteria > Krumholzibacteriota > Krumholzibacteriia > Krumholzibacteriales > Krumholzibacteriaceae > DATKWS01. The sequence continues at coordinate 13,059 of DATKWS010000065.1, read as the reverse complement.
ACCGCTCTGCGGCGGCCTGATAACGGGGATGTTTCTCGGCTCCCCGGCTGAAGGGTTGCTGGCCGGCGGCCTTTTTCAGATGATCTTCCTCGGGCATGTCCCGGTGCGGGGGGAGCGGATTCCCGATCTTCCCGTCGCGGGCATCGCCGCCGCGGCGCTCTACATTCTGGTGAACCGCGAGGTGGGCGCCGATCCGGCGCTCCGCGGCGCCGTTCTGCTGTTGTCCCTCCTCGTGGCGATTCTCGTCGCGTTGCTCGGCCACCTGTTCTACCGGTGGTGGGAGGGGGTGGCCGCGCTCGTTGTCCAGCCTGCCGTCCGGGACGCCCGGGAGGGCAGGTCACTCCACGTTTCTGCGATCCATCTCTCGTTGCTGCTTCTGCATTTCGCCTATGCATTCGGTACGTTGTTCGTCGTCATCGCCGCGGGCAGGCTGCTCCTTTCCCGCGGTGCGGTGATCCTCGCCGGGATCTCCGGTGAGACATTCGGATCGCTGGTCGTGCTGGTACCGTTCATCGGGGTGGGCGGCCTGCTGCGGTTGCATTTCATCAGGACGAGGATCTTCTGGTTCGGGGCCGGATTCCTCGTATCGTACGTATTTATACTGGTCAGGGGATGATCGTGATGGTTTCGCGCTGGAATCAAATGTGGCGCCTCTTCTTTCTGCGGAGCTCGCGGAACGCTCGATTTCTCGATGGGATCGGATTTTATCATGTAATGGTGCCCCTGCTGAACGCATGCAACCGCCGCGGCGCCGACGTGCGGGATATCGCGCGGCGGCACCTATCCTATTTCAACGCAAATCCGATACTGGCCTCGTATATCGCCGGTGTCGTGACCAACATGGAGGAACGGCGGTACGCCGGCGAGGCGATCCGGCCCGAGCAGATCGAGCAGGTGAAGGGTACACTCTCGTCGGTCCTCACCGCCCGGGGAGATTATTTCTTCGACGTGATTTTGATTCCTCTCGGATTGACAATCGGGAGCATATTTGCTATCTATAGCTCATATATCGGACCGGTCGTATTCCTCGCTTTTTACAATCTTTACCATTTCCAATCGCGGATTGGTGGGTACATTAAAGGTGTACGGTGGGGTGAGGGTATCGGGAGGGAACTCGTAACGCAGCTCTTCAGGGAACAAAGATTGTTGGGGGGATGTGCTGCATTTACCTCGGGATTATTTGCAGCACTCGTGTTCACCCGGGCCTCCGAGCTGGGTGGGATGGTCGACTCGGGATGGGGAGTTGTCGCCGCGGCGGTCATGTTCGGTCTGCCGCGGAAAGTATCGTTCATGTCGAGCGTCGTGATCGTGTTACTCGCGACGGTGATCTATCTGATCGTAACATAGGCGGGGCGGTGTTTTTATCGTGATAACGCACGTTCGATCTCACGTAACGTGATGGTGTCGAGATGGTTACCGAGAAGGTGAAGGTGAATATGCGGAACGGCATTCATCTCCGGCTGGCGGGTGAGATCGTGAAGGCCGCCAACATGTTCAAGGCGGTGGTCATGATCTCCAAGGATTCAATGAAGGTCAACGGCAAGAGCATTCTCGGGGTCGCCGGACTGGGAGCGGAGTTCGGGGCGGAGCTCATGATCGAAATCGATGGCGAGGATGAACGTGAAGCCATGCAATACCTTGTCGATATGTTTGACAGCAACTTCTCCGAGAAGGAACGGTGATGGATAGGGCGCGGGCCGATAGAAGCGAGTTGATCTTTCACGGTATTCCGGCCTCGCCGGGGATCGCGATCGGCGAGGCGTTCGTCGTGAATGTCGAGAACCTCGCGATCACCGAGGATCGCATCGACGAGGATCACGTGGAGAGCGAGATCAAGCTGTTCGAAAGTGCTCTCTCGGAAACCGAGGCGGAGCTCGACACGCTGCACCGCACGCTCGAGGACGAGATGGGGGAGGAGCACGCCAAGATACTCGATTCCCACCGCCTGATACTGGCCGATCAGCAGATGAAGAGCGACACCATCGGATTGATCAGGGATGAACGGTTCAACGCGGCCTTCGCCTTCAGCCAGGTGCTGGACAAGGTACTGACGGCGTTCATGAACATAAAGGACGGGTATCTCAGGGAGCGTGCCGAGGACATCCGGGATGTGAAACGCCGCGTGACCCGGCATCTGCTCGGGCAGAAGGTCGAGGGATTGGCCAACCTTCGCAAAAAGGCGATCGTGGTCGCCAAGAACCTGACTCCCTCCGATACCGCGGGACTCAAGAAGAAATACGTTCTCGCTTTCGTGTCGGATATCGGTGGCAGCACATCGCACGCAGCCATTCTCGCCAGATCCCAGAGCATACCGGCGGTCGTCGGGCTGGACGGATTCAGCACGCGGACGAGATCGTACGATATGATCATCGTGGACGGCAATACGGGGCAGGTCATTCTCAATCCAACGCCGGAAACGGTGGTATCGTACCGAGAAGCCCGGGTCAGGTTCCTCGAGCTCGAACGGGAACTCCTGATCCTCAAGGATTACCCCGCGGTGACCCTGGACGGCCGTACGATCGAGCTCTCCGGCAATATTGAGAACGAGGACGAGGTTGACGACGTCATCAGTCATGGCGCCAAGGGGATCGGCCTGTTCCGCACCGAGTATTTTTTTATAACCCGCGATACCCTTCCCAGCGAGGAGGAACAGTACCGATTCTACAGCAAGATCGTGAGGCGCATCGCCCCGGATCCCGTGATAATCAGAACGCTCGACGTGGGGGGGGACAAGATCGCCCAGTGGGTAGTCAACAACAAGGAGGCGAATCCTTTTATGGGGTGGAGGGGCATCCGTTTCACCCTGGCGCGCAAGGATATATTCAGAGCGCAGCTCAGGGCCATATTTCGGGCGGCCGCGCACGGACGGGTGCGCATCATGTTCCCGATGATCTCCGTGATGGAGGAGGTGCTGGCTGCCAGGGCGATCTGCGAGGAGGTCAAGGAGGATCTCAAGCAGGAGCGTTACCAGATCGGGGAGGATGTCGAGATCGGCATCATGATAGAAACCCCCTCGGCGGTGGCGATTGCCGATCGGCTTGCCCACGAGGTGGACTTTTTCAGCATAGGCACCAACGATCTCATCCAGTACGCTCTCGCGGTCGACCGGGGAAACAGCAGGATCTCATACCTGTACGATGCCCTCCATCCGAGCATTCTCAGGCTCATCAACGACACGGTGCGGGCCGCGCACAAGGGCAATATATGGGTTGGTATATGTGGCGAGATGCCCGCCCGGGTGCGCGCCGCGCTCGTCGTGATCGGCCTCGGCATCGATGAGCTCAGTGCCAGCCCCGTTCATATACCGGAGATTAAAAAGATCATTCGCTCCATAACCTACGACGAGGCGAAGTTATTGGTAAAAAAAGCATTACAGAAATCGACATTGGCGCAGGTCCGCGAATTGCTCGATCAGTACATACGCGAGAAGCGCCCCGAGCTCCAGGAACTCGTCAGGGAGGTACCCTGATAGCCGTCCTTGCGGATCGCCAATGATCCGAATCGCCGCGGCGGCTGCGCGGGAAGGCCATGGGAACGGAAAACTCCGCACGGTACTATCACATCGATCAGGATCATATGATCGATCATGTCATCGGCATTCCTGATCAGATCAACGCCGCCTGGCGCATGGCGGGCGATTTCGCCTTCTCGCGCACCGTGCCCGGTGCCCCCATTGTCGTGTGCGGGATGGGTGGATCGGCCATCGGGGCGATCCTGCTCAGGGACCTGATCGCTCGTGATTCGACCATTCCGATCCACGTGGCGCGGGGATACGCGCTTCCCACGTTCGCCGATCGCGATACGGCCGTTGTGTGCGTCAGTTACAGCGGGAACACGGAGGAGACGCTCGAATCGTTCCACCATGCCCAGCTCTTGGGATGCCCGCTCGCCGTGATCACCTCCGGAGGCCGGCTCGGTACAGAGGCCGCCGCGGCGCGGGTGCCGGTACTCACCGTGCCGGGAGGGATGCCCCCGCGTGCGGCCATCGGTTACCTCTTCACACCGCTCCTTCGCCTCGTTTCGAACCTGGGTATCTACAGCGTCACGGACGACGAGGTCGGTAGTGCGGTACGCAAGACGAGGAGGCTTGCCCGCAGGTACTCGCTCGATGCGGAGCAGACGGGGAACGCCGCGCTCCAGCTCGCGAAGAAGCTGTACGGCAAGATTCCATTGATATACAGCGGCGGGGGATTGCTCGGAGGGTTGGGTTACCGGTGGAAGTGCCAGTTCAACGAGAACAGCAAGAGCATGGCCTTCTCGAACATATTCCCCGAGCTGGGTCATAACGAGGTCACGGGGTGGGAGTGCCCGGAGAAGATGCGCGAGGATCTCTTTGTCATCATGCTCAGGGACATCGAGGACCACCCCCGCGTGCAGAAACGCATGGATGTGACCTATTCGATGCTCGAGCCGCTCACCGGCGGGGCGGTGATGATCGACAGCGTGGGGGTTCAGGGGCGCGAGGGGAGGTTTCAGCGCCTCCTGTCCATACTCGTCCTCGGTGACCTGGCCAGCGTGTATCTCGCGGTCGAGTACGGGAAGGATCCCACGCCGATCGAGCATATCGAAGCAATCAAGAAGTATCTGAGAACGGAGGACGGATGAAGGCAGTAATCCCCGTAGCGGGTATCGGCACGCGGCTCCGACCGCAGACATTCACCATCCCGAAGGCGCTTCTCAACGTGGCGGGGAAGCCGATACTCGGCCATATCCTTGACAGTCTCCTCGATATGGGAGTCACCGAGCTGATACCGATCATCGGGTACAAAGGGGAACTGATACGGGAATACATGTCCCGCACGTATGATGTGCCGACGCACTTCGTCGTTCAGAAGGAGCAGAAAGGTATCGCCCATGCCATCTCGCTCGCGCGGTCCCATGCCGATGAATCGGAGCTGATTATCATCCTCGGCGACACGATCATCAAGACGGACTTTACACGGATACCGGAAACGGGCGATTACGTGCTCGGTGTTCATGAAGTGGGGGATCCCCAGCGCTTCGGGGTATGCGAGGTCGAAGGGGGCGTCATCACGAGTATCGTCGAGAAACCGGAGAAACCCACGAGTAACCTCGCCGTGGTCGGACTGTACTACATGCGCGATTCGACGCTGCTGTTCGAGGCGTGCGCGGAACTGATCGGAAAAAGCATCATGACCAAGGGGGAGTACCAGATCACCGACGCACTCCAGCTCATGATCGAACGGGGCGCCGAATTCCATCCTTACGTGATCGACGGATGGTTCGATTGCGGAAAGCTGGAGACCCTTCTCGAAACGAACCGCGTGCTGCTCGATGATATGAACGGCGATTGCGAGAGAGAGGGTTCGATCATCATCCCTCCCTGCTACATCGATCAGGAGAGCGAAATCGACCGGTCGATCATCGGTCCCTATGTATCGGTGGCGCGGGGGTGCCGAATCAGTGATTCGATCGTGCGGGACTCGATCCTGAACGAGGGCAGCGCCCTGCGGGACGTCATGCTCGAGGGGAGCGTGGTCGGGGCCTTCGCGGAGGTGACCGGCGCCCGGAGCAGTTACAATATCAGCGACTACTCTCAGATTGATTTTCGATAGGACGTTTTTTTCTTGACTGTATGCAGTGAAAACATGGATGGTATTCATTCTCAGTAAAATTTCATGAAACTAACGGGAGGATTTGAATGGCCGAGAAGCATTTATTTACATCTGAATCCGTGACTGAAGGGCATCCCGATAAGATCGCCGATCAAATTTCCGATGCCGTTGTCGATGCGATTCTCTCCGTGGATCCCGACGGGCGCGTTGCATGCGAAACGCTGGTGACGACTGGAATGGCCTTTATTTCGGGAGAGATACATACGGAGGCCTACATCGATATACCGAGCATCGCAAGAAAGGTCATCCGTCAAATCGGGTATACCGATCCGCGGCTGGGATTCGATGACGAGGCGACCGCCGTCCTCACGACGATCGAGGAACAGTCCGGTGATATCGCGATGGGTGTCGATAAGGGCGGTGCCGGTGATCAGGGAATGATGTTCGGGTATGCCTGCGATCAGACCGATGTATTGATGCCGATGCCGATCATCATCGCCCATCGCCTGGTGCAGCGGATGGCCGCGGTGCGCAAGGCCGGGACCCTGCAGTACCTGCGGCCGGACGGCAAATCGCAGGTGACGATCGAGTATGAGGATCACAGGCCGAAGCGGGTGCATACCGTTCTCCTTTCCACCCAGCACGCCGAGGATACGGCTCTCGACGAGATTCGGAAAACGCTGATCGAGAACGTAATCAGGCCCGTGCTCGCGCAATTCACGGTGGATGCCTCCGACTACCGGATATTGGTCAATCCGACGGGGCGCTTCGTCAGGGGCGGCCCCATGGCCGATACGGGGTTGACCGGCCGGAAGATCATCGTCGATACATACGGGGGATTCGGCAGTCACGGCGGCGGCGCCTTCTCCGGAAAGGACCCGACCAAGGTTGATCGCTCCGGCTCGTACGCGGCCCGGCACGTGGCGAAGAACATCGTCGGCGCCGGCCTGGCCACCGAAGTGGAGGTCCAGATCGCCTACGCCATCGGGATCGTTGAGCCGATATCGGTGATGGTCGATACCAATGGGACGGGTACGATAGCCGACGAGAAACTGACGGAGATCGTACGCGATACATTCGATCTCACGCCGCGCGGTATCATAGGCCGTCTCAAGCTCAGGCGCGGCATCTACCTGAAAACCGCCGCGTACGGCCATTTCGGACGCGAGGAGCCCGAGTTCACCTGGGAGAAGCTCGATTATGTCAATATCCTGAAGTCGAAGGTGTGAGGGTAGACAGCGGGAGTACTGAACAGGGAAAGGATCGCTCGATGAAGTACGATGCCAAGGATTTGAACCTGTCCGACAGCGGCAGGAAGCGGATCGATTGGGCCGATGAGTGGATGCCGGTGCTTCGCTTGATACGCAAGCGATTCGCCGAGGAGAAGCCGTTCGAGGGGCTCAGGATCGGCGCCTGCCTCCACGTGACGACCGAGACGGCGAACCTCATGCGTACGCTCAAGGAAGGAGGGGCGGAGGTCGCACTGTGCGCCTCGAATCCGCTCAGCACGCAAGACGACGTCGTCGCCTCCCTCGTAAAGGACTACGAGATATCGGTCTTCGCGAAGAAGGGGGAGGACAACAAGACTTATTACAGCCACATCAACGCGGTGCTCGACATCAAGCCCCATATCACGATGGACGATGGGGCGGACCTCGTGAGCACCATCCACAAGGACCGCCGCGAGATGCTGGAGGGGGTGATCGGTGGTTCGGAGGAGACGACGACGGGCGTGATCAGGCTCCGCAGCATGGAAAAGCATGGAGTCCTCGAGTATCCCATGATTGCGGTCAATGACGCCCAGACCAAGCACCTCTTCGACAACCGCTACGGGACGGGCCAGAGCACCATCGACGGCATACTGCGTTCGACCAATATTCTCCTCGCCGGGTCCCGGGTCGTGGTGTTCGGCTACGGCTGGTGCGGCCGGGGTACGGCGATGCGTGCCCGCGGCATGGGTGCCAACGTGATCGTCGTCGAGATCGATCCGGTCAAGGCCCTCGAGGCGGTCATGGATGGATTCACCGTAATAGGGTCGCACGGTGCGGCGGAGGTCGGCGATGTGTTCATAACGCTGACGGGGAACATCTCGGTTGTTCGCAAGGAACATTTCGAGCGCATGAAGGACGGGGCGATAATCGCCAACTCGGGTCACTTCAATGTCGAGATCGACATTCCCGACCTCGAGAAGATGGCGACGAGCAAGATTCGCGTGCGCGATAACGTCGACCAGTTCATCCTGCCGGACGGGCGGCGTATCAATCTGCTCGGCGAGGGGCGCCTCATAAACCTCGCCGCCGCGGAGGGACACCCCGCTTCGGTGATGGATATGAGCTTCGCCAACCAGTCCCTTTCCGCCGAGTTTCTCTCGAAGAAGAATGTGAAGCTCGATAAGAGGGTCTACCCCGTGCCCCCCGAGATCGACCGCGAGATCGCGCGTCTCAAGCTGGAAACGATGGATTGTGCGATCGACGAGTTGACCGATAAGCAGAAAAAGTACCTGGCGAGCTGGGATCAGGGGACGTAGTCAAGGGAAACGGCGTCCGCGGCATCCGGAATAGGTACCGGCAATGGAGTCCCGGCCGTCCGTCCGGGACCCCTCCCATTCCTACTCGAGTATCGAAAAACTCGAGCGTTGCTCGGTGCTGAGGCGGGTTCGCCGGTCGCGTACCGTGACGATCAGCTCGAAGGGCCCTTTCCAGAGATTGTCCGTTGCGATCTCGAGACGCTCTGTGTGCATCGAACCAAAGCCGGTCGTCTCGAAACGTGAACTGATCACGGTCGGCACCTCCTCGAGCACGGGACCCCGGCGGCGTTTCTCGAGGGGTATGATCCGGTACTCGACCTCGTAGAATGCGAGTCCCTCGGCATCGGTGTCGAGTCCGTAGATCTCGAAGTAGAGTGTCACGGGGTAGGGTATACGGTAGGCATGGAGTGGATGGGGCACGACCTGGAGATTTCCCTTCATGAACCTCGTGTTCTGCTCGGTTTCCCTGATGCTGCTGGCGAACTGTATATCGCTGAGGTGCAGCGTGCGGTCAAGCGAAGTGAGCTCGATGTTCGTCCGGAAACTCCCCGTTCGGCCCGAGTGCAGGTCGGTCGCCTCGATACCGATCCGGTAGTAACCTGGTTCCAGGGTGACCACGGCCTGGCCGGGAACGAGGCTGGGACCGGTGAATGTCTCTCCCGCCTGGGAGGCATGCACACGGTCGCTCACCAAGGAAACCGGATTCAACTCGAAATCGCGCACGAGCACCTTGAGTTCGACATCGGCGGTGAGCATGCCTTCACGGTATATGAACTTCAGCTCGCCCGTCGGCACCTCGACGTTGATCTCCGTCCGGATCCGGCCGGGCCCACCCCTGAAGGCCGTGATGTCAAAATAGACGGGCAGAATCTCGGCATCGAGCTCGAAGGAATAAATGACCGGTTTTTCCTTCAGGTACTTGTAGAAATTGTTGGCGGAGTGTTGCATCTTTTCCGCATCTCTGCCCGCGATGAGATCCTTCGGCGTCGCCATCCTGACATCGGGGTCCGCCATGTGGTCGATCTTGTCCGGATTGAAGCTGGAAATGGCCCCGACCTCCTCGGGAGTTAAAGAGATCCCCGCCATCTCATGGTTGCGCGAATGCTCGATGGCGAGCTTCAGGCGATCGAGGATCTGCCGCGAGGTGAGCCCCTGCGGCTCGATTGCATAGATAAATTCACCCATGAGGTTGTAGTTGTGGAATTGAACGAGCATGTCGAGAGATTCGTAATACCACATCTCTCCCGGCGGGATCATCCGGTAGAATCCGATATCGCCGAACGTCTTGACCCGGTAACCGGGCATTCCGTACCGGATCAATGTCTCCCCGCGCTTGTCCCACCCCGGCGCCTTCTTCATGCCGAACAGCTTTCTCGCCAGCGCCACCCGCTTCTCGTGCTCGGACCGCCGCTCATTGGTCTCCGTGGCCGGCGTCGGGTCATTATAGATCCAGTACCGCTCGATCCATTCGCGCCGCTCGGTCTCCGATTCCAGCGAGAGAAACTGCCTCGCCTGGTACTGGCTCATGATGTACTGAAGCCCGAAATAGGTCATCAGTTCCTCGGGAGCGAGTTTTCTCAACAACTCGATCTCACCCTTGAAGCTCTCCGACGATGCCTCCGCCGGGAGCAGGCAGGCGAATATCGACATCGAGACGATACAGATCGACAAGCTCACACGGGCGGTGCAACGTTTCATGCGATCGACCTCACCCTTTCACCGATAAGCGCTCTAGCGCCGGGCCGGACGTATCCATTACGGGCGTCGAACGGTTTCACTGGTTCGCCCGGTAGAGGAGCACGCCGCCCACCACGAAGAAAATGATATTTCCTATCCATGCCCCGAGTACCGGCTGAATCACGCCGCTGTGGCCGAGTGCTTGCCCTATCCGCAGTATCCCGTAGTAGGTGAAACTGATGAACAGGGTGAGCCCGAATCCGGTCGCCAGCGACGGTTTTCTCTTGGCGGACGAGAGGGCGACACCGATCACGGCGAATATCAGGCTCGTAAACGGGAAACTGAATTTAAAATACAGATCAACGAGGTATTTGTCAATTTCGCCGCCGCTCCGCCGCACCTTGTCGATATAGTCCTTGAGCTCGGTGTAGTTCATCTCCTCGGGATCGATTTCCTGTTTGGCAAGATCCTCGGGTCGCTCGGGAAGATCCCTCATGGGGAGCCTGTCAAAGGGGGTGATCCGCTCTCCCCCGGGAGTGAACTCCCTGATCGCGCCGTTCAGGAACACCCACTTTTCCCCGTCCCAGAACACCTTCTGCGCGTCCACCCGCCTCTGTATGCTGGAGCCGCGGTACTCCTGGAGGACGGCGTTGCGGAGCTCGTGCAGCGTCACGTCGTATCTCTCGGCATAGTAGGTGCGGTTGTTCTCGCCCTCGTAGTGGAGATGGTTCTTGAATCTGAACGATTCCTGCTTCTTTCGTTTCTCTATCTTCACCAGCATGATCTGTTCGCTCCTGCGGTTGGTCTTCGGCACGAGCAGCTCGCTGAAAGCGATCGTACCGATACTGAGGAGAAGCGCCGAGGCGATGATCGGCATGGCGAGCCGTACGAGGGATGTGCCGGAAGCGATGAAGGCGGTCAACTCGTTCTGGCGGGAGAGCTTGCCGAGGGAAAAAACGGCCGAGAGGAGGACGGATACCGGCAGGACGAGAAGGACTATCCAGGGAATCTGGAAGAGGTAATACGCGGCGACATCGTACAGTGCGGCATCGTGATCGATATAGTTGTCGATCTCTTCATTGATGTCCACCGTGATGAAGATGACGGTGAAGGCGACGAGGCCGATGAGCAGGTTTCTCCAGAATCCTCCCAAAATGTACCGGTCATGTATTCTCACGTCGCTTCCTGTTTCTAAGGTTCGCGCTACCTGCCGGTTCGAACGGATCCCTCACCGCCGACCGGTTCCGCGCGCTGCCACCGTTTCAACAGGTTGAACATGTCCCAGTTGATCGTTTGCGCCTCGCGCACCGTTCTGTGGAGCAGGAATAACGCTACCACGGAAAGGACAATGTTGGGCATCCACATCGACAGCCATGGGCTGACGAGCCGCCGGTCGGCGAGTTTCTCGCCGCTGATAAGAAACATGTAGTAGATGAGGAAGAAGAGAATGCTGAAACCGATGGCCATCGTCATCCCCTTCTTGCCGGACCGGATCGCGAGTGGGGCGCCGAGGAGTACGAAGATGATACAGCTGAACGGTATTGAGTACTTCTTGTGGATTTCGACGCCGTACCGTGATTTCTGGTTTCTATTCGCTTCCACGATATTGGTCTCGTTCTCAAGAACGCGCAGGATCTGGTCGGCGGTGCCCCTGAGACCCGGCGATTTTTCTGTTCGCGGTGTGGCCGAAGCGGGCATCTCCGGCCCGGAGGGAGGCTCCACGGCCTCGTCCGGCGCCAGATCGGCGAGCCGGGGAAATACCGCCGCGAGGTTCGCCGCGATCGGCTTGACCGCGGTCTGGTGCATGTGCTTTTGGACCGTGCCGATATTCTGATCGATCTCCTTGATCCGTTCACGCATCATGGTCGCGCTCATCTCCCGGTCGCCGCGGTGGTTTCTCTCGGACCGTTTGAGCGAGCGTTCCGTATCCCTGATATTGAGCGTGAAATGCTTGAACATGGTTTTGCGGTACGTAGTGATGTCCTCGGTGTTGGGCATCTCGTGGATCTCCCCGTTCTCGAGCTCGAATCGGAGGGCGCTGTTCCCCTCGAGATAGGCCATCCTGCCGCGTGCGGCTATCGTTGTCGTCGGTATGCCTCCCTTTCGATTCTCCATGATGCGCACGTCCTCGATTTCACCGGTCTTGTCGTTCTTTTTACGGATGAAGATCGTGTAACCCTTGATCGTGTCGTTGAACTGATTCTCCTTGATCTCGAGCGTCGGTTTTTTCTTTCCGATGTCGATCATGAGATTCATCAACCGGTGATTGCTCTCGGGCAGAACGGCGTTGTTGTAGTACACCAGTCCCACGGCGAGGACAATGGAGGCGACGAGGACCGGCAGTATCATCCGGTACAGGGAAACACCGTTTGCTTTCATTGCCGTAACCTCATTATCGGCAGCGAGTTGTCCGAACGCCATGAGCGTCGCGGGCATGACGGCCATTGGTATAATTAATGCAAACATATGTCCCAGACTGAGCACGAAAAACTCTAAAACGACAAGGAATTTCACCCCCTTCCCGATGAAGAGATCCAGATACCTGAAGATGAAATCCATGACGAAAACGAATGTGATGATGGCGATACCGAACAGGTACGGACCGATGTGGTTTTGAACGATGTATCTATCGAGTATGAGTTTTTTCATAGGGTTAACGATGATATCGGCAAAGGAGGCCATCGCAGCGAACGAGTCGCGGGAGGCCTGAGCGCAACGTTCGCATAGTGTATTCTGCCGTTTGTTGCAGTTCCGAATCCGTTTCCCCTGTCCCCCGATCCTCTTCGAGAGGGATGGATCGGGAGTGTGGGAAGCGTGTATTCATTTGTAGACAGGAAGGGATCGTTTTGTCTCATTTCCGGGACAGCGTGTCATCTTTCTCCGGACCGGTCTACGCATGACGAATTTATATTTTTGAGCACATGGTTAATGTAACACATATTTATGATGAGGAAACAGAGTTTTTCGACGCTCCTCGGCGTCGGCACGAACGCGGTTTTCCGGCAACCGCAGGGTTGTTCTCTCGAACAGGGGGATGCACCGCTTGGCCGTACCGGTGAAGGAATGCGATGAAATCTTAGCGGGTGGATTGAGTTGTTTGGCACTGCGCGTGTAACAGAACGTCCCGGATTTGCCTGCTGTAGAGCAGTTTGTGTTCTTGCCGCCCTTGTCCTTGCCTTTCTCTGTCCCATTCACGGTTCCGCCCAGAGTCTCAAGATCGATCTCGGCGAGATGTCGAAGAAACTGGAAACCCGCTACTATATCGCCGAGAAGGGGAAG
>DATKWS010000064.1:0-5822 GCA_035529435.1 Patescibacteria group bacterium | reverse complement strand
ATAGAACGGGGGCGGTATATCCCCAGCCTCCCCCTCGCTCTGCGGATCGCCCGGTTCTTCGGATGCTCAATGGATGATATGTTCCAACTCGAGGAGGATAATTAATGCTGGACGAACGATTCATCATGCACCGGTACAAGGCGACGCGCTTTGCGACGGTGGTATGCGTCGTACTGATCGCGGTATTCTTTTTCTACGAATACATCACCCACCGCGCGATCAGATGGGACCTCTTCATTATCCTGTGCGCGACGGGCGTCGCGAAGGTGGGTGCGATGATCTACTACCGGCGGATGAATTGAATGATCCGCCGGCAACGGCGAACACGGTTGCGCGCTGATACGCAGCCGGGAATTTCGAAAGGAGCATGCAATGAAACGCACAGTATGTATGTTTTTAATAATCGCCGCGCTCTGCATCGCCACGGCGGGGAATGCATCCCCGAACAGCGGCGCCGTTCTCTCGGCCGACAGCGTGTCGGTCGGCTACACCCTCCAGGGCGAGGGCACACCGGCGCTCGTCTTCGTGCACTGCTGGTGCTGCGACCGGGATTACTGGAAGTATCAGGTGCCGCACTTCGCGGAGCGGCACACCGTGGTGACGGTCGACCTCGCCGGGCACGGCTCATCCGGGATGGAGCGGGAGGACTGGACGCTCGGTGCGTTCGCCGGGGATGTCGCTTCCGTCGTGGAGGCGCTCGATCTCAGGGAGGTCATTCTGATCGGGCATTCGATGGGAGGCCCCGTCGCGCTCGAGGCGGCGCGGCTCCTCCCCGACCGGGTGATCGGCGTCGTCGGTGTCGATACGTATCAGAACTTCGGGCAGACCATCCCCGAGGAACAGCGCACGCAGTTCCTCGCGGCGTTCCAGGCCGACTTTCCAGGTGTAACGAATCGCTTCGTGCACAGCATGTTCCCGCCCACGGCCGACTCGGCGCTCGTCGAGAAAATCGCCGCGGACATGTCGGCAGCCCCTCCCGCCGTCGGTATCGGTGCGATGAAAAACTTGCTCGCCTACGATCCGGCGCCCTCCGTCGGCGAAATACAGGTGCCCATATATGCGATCAACTCGGATATGTTTCCGACGAATGTGGAGGGAAACAAGAAGCTCGCACATTCCTTCGAGGCGAAGTTCATGCCGGGCGTGGGACACTTCGTGATGATCGAGGACCCCGAGCGGTTCAACAAACTCCTCGATGAAGTCGTGCGGGAGATCACCGGGCGGGAGTAGTTCATTACCGATAAACGATTATGGTGCCGTCGTTCCCCACGGCATAGACATAGCTGCCGGCGGCGCACCAGACGCCGGTGAGGTCCGAGATCGTCTCGCTCCGCATTGTGCTCCACGAGGACCCGCTGTAATGGAGAATGAGACCATCCGTACCCGTGGCGAAGACATCCTCCGCCGATCTCCCCCATACGGCCCAGATGTGTTTTGTCGTACCGCTCGTCATGGCGCTCCACGCCGCGCCGTCGTACTCGAGGATGGTTCCCTCCTTACCGACGGCGTAGACATCGTCACCCGCGGTGCCCCAGACACCGTGCAGCCACGAGCTCGTTCCGCTCGTCATGGCGCTCCAGCCCTGACCGTCATAATGGATGATGAATCCGTTCGATCCGACGCCGAATATGTCATCGGCGGCGCTGCCCCATAGATCCAACATAAAATCGGGCGAACCGTGGCTCGTCGTGCTCCACGCCGCACCGTCCCAGTGATAAATCGCCGAGCCGTATCCGTCGACGTAGAGGTCGGCGGCGGCGCTGCCCCAGACGGCCCAGAGTTCGGTGTAATCTAACCCCTGCAGGTCGGTCCAGTCCGCACCGTCGTAGTGGAGCACCGTGCCATTGTCGCCGACGGCGAATACGTCGCTCGCCGAGAGCCCCCAGACATTGAGGAGATTCTCCGTCGTGCCGCTCGTCATGGGTGTCCAGTCCGTGCCGTCGTAATGCAGGATCGTCCCGGCGAGTCCCACGGCGAAAATGTCGCTGTCCGACACCCCCCAGACGCCCCGCAGGTTTTCCGTGGTTCCGCTCGTCATGGCCCGCCATTTTGTCTGGGGCGGCGGCGGCTTCGAGGAATCGTCGCTGCAATTATTACTACATATGAGTACCATACAGAAAATTATACTTGTTATTATCATGCGGATCGGCCGCCCACCAAACATAGCAATTCCCCTTTCATGAGGATGTGCTTGCCACGATCCGATTGTATGGAAACGAACCCGTCGCGCGCAATAGCAATATCTTCAGGTTCTCAATGGCAATGCAACCGGCATAATATTATTCTAACCGGCATGCCGGCAAATATCCCATTAAGGTAACATTACCTAATTAAATTTCAATTCAGCAATTATTCAATGTAATGGCACTATTCGTTTTTGGAGCAGGTGCAACAAGAGGGTGCAAGTTCGTTGAACCCTCAATTGATCCCTGTATGCCACCGTTGAATCAAGATTTCTTCACTCAGCTGCAACGCGCAAGAAACGTCAAACACCAAACTGACATACAAGAAGTATTAAGTGATGTCGTAAATTTATTTGGTAAGAATTTCAGCACTACCTTGGAAGATGTGTTTACGACCCTTGAGCATACTATACGCATGTTAAAAACGACCGGAGACAACCGAGGTTACAAGCGAACCGTACTTCAAGACATGCGGGAAAGACTGTTACAGGCAATTGCAATTGTTCTCGAGGAATCCCTAACGAAAAAAGATGAGTACGGACACTTTTTGGCTATGGAAAGGAAAACCTGGGCTATATAACTCGATACCTAACTTCGAGGTGCACCTGACAGTCCGCTTCGCGGCCTGCAGGTAAACGCTGACGTTGATGAGCGGCGGTAGATCTCGGAATACCACCGGAGCGGATCGACTACGCACTCGCCCGCCGGATGACCTCCTGCATGTTCCGGTGCCGTTCATCGACGGCCACCGCCACCCTCTCGGAGAATTCGGACCACGGAGGCCTGTCGGGGACAATGATCTCGACGAGTCGATCGTACAGGGGATTCGGCGTGTCCCCTTCGCCGTCGGCCTTCGCGACGGTCACCCGGTATTGTGAAGCATCGTCCTCTTGGTTGTACATCCTGATGGATGCCACGTTTCCATCCTCGTCGATCACGATAATTGCACCACCCTGGCGGGTCGTTGTTCCGGTCGTGTCCACCACCCAACCACCCGTGTTGTAGATATGGACGGGGGTGTCGACACCCTTGATATCGAGAACTTTTTCGTAGGGCTTGTGCGTGTGCCCAAACACGAAGTTCAGATGGTCCGGCAGCCCGTTGGCGCATTCCCTATCCAACTGGCCGCGCACGTAATGGCCGATATATCGTTCGAGGCGCTCCTGTGAGTCCTCGCTGAGCAGCCGGTCGGGGACACCACGCTCCATCCCTCCGACGCCCTTCAGCAGGCGACGGAGAGCAAGACGGATGACCATACTTGTTATCCAGCGTGTCCAATGCGATTGTACGAACCGCTCGGGAATGGACCGGGCAAGATTATCGATAAGACGACGAGTGGCCTTTTTACTCTTCAGCATGTCGTAGACCTGGCCCATGCTCTCTCCGACTTCGCCCGAGCGTCCCAGGGTTCCCCACAGGAAGTCGATCCAGGCGTAGTTCTCGGCCTCTATGTCCCAGATCTCCTCCGGGTATTCCTTCCGGCCGGGAAACACGAACTTTCGAAGCTCGGTCATGAGATAATAGATCGACTCGGTGAAGTGACCGTGGTGGATGACGGTACAGCGACTCTTCCCGTCCGCGCTCATAACACCGAAGTTCGGATACATCGCGAGAACGCGGGCATCACCGTCGTATTCGGCGTATCGCAGGAGGTTGGTGAGGAGAAAACTCTCGACATTCCTATCCTTGACCTTCAATTCTTGTCGCCACGGGAAGAGATGGGTCGCATGCCACGGGGCGTGTTTCAGCGGCAGATGGGGAGTCTCGTTACTGATATACGTGGCATACTGGCTCTCCCGGGCCGTTTCCCAGAGGTGGTGATCGTGGTTGCCGGGTATATAGATGATTGAGGCATCCACCGGCGGTTCCGCCCCATTCATAAGCAGCTGGATGAACCGGCTGAATACGGTGGCGGCCACATTGGTGCTCGTCAGCGCAAGCTCCAGCGCATCGCCGGCAAGGACGAGACGTGGTTTCCCCGTCCCCTCGTGATGGCCCAGGATAGATTTCAGGCATGCGACGAGGCTCTCGAGAACAGGACTGGTCCTGTTGATGTCGGGCTTGAGCGTAACGGGATCGACAGCGGTCAGGACACTGGTCTCTGACCCGAAATGGAGGTCAGAAAGACACAGAGCGCTAATGTTCGGCATTATCATCCTCCAAACGGCGGTCCATCGATGAACGCTCCCATCGATGGGAACGGCCCCGGTGAAAGCACGAAGGGTCCACAATCAGGTCTATTACCATTTACAGTCGTCGATGATATTGCTTATATCTGTTGAAATATCCGAAAAGGCCTTTCCGAAACTGGAGGCGAAATCATGGATGTTATCGATTGTTCTCTCCACCTCATCGATCGTCTTCCTGACGGCCTTGATATCTTGTCTGACCGTTTCAATATCCCGTGAGGCCTGGTTGTAGAGCTTTACGGCGTTTTTAATGATATTCATCGCGTCATGGTCGACATCCTTAACCAGTTTTTTTGCGTCCTCATAGGCTTTGACAGGATTTGGAAATCCGACCGCGGCCTCGAGATCTTTTTTTTTCCTGGATGTGACACACGACTTCGGCCGCTTCGAGCCGGATTTCTTGCTCGTTCTCGGTGGCATGATACCCCTCCTTGTTTTGTCCATTGTTACAATGAATGTCCCTTTCCACCACTCTCGACCCCTTGGCCGGAAAAGTCAATAAAGTAAAGATGGATTCCCTGCCGGATTTACTATACAATCGATGAAGATCTAATGAAAACAGGCGGCCGGCACTCGTTCACCGCACGAGCGCGCCCGATACAGATCGTACCTGTGCGCGCTCTTTACAACGGATCCTTCCTTTGCAATGGGCGCATCGTTCCGTGCCCGTAACCCGTTGAACGACTCGATCTCGCACCATGAAGAAGAAAACGAAACGGCAAAAACAGTCCGGGACCAAAATGCAGTGGATCGCACCCGCCATATTCATCGCGGCGCTCGCGATCAGGCTCGTCTATCTTGGCGAGATGTCGGACAGCCCGACCTACCGCGTGCCGATCATCGATGCGGAGAATTACGATACGATCGCGCGAACGATCGCCTTCGGCGGGGAGATCAACGAGAAGCTCTTCTGGCAGGGGCCGCTCTACCCCCTCTTTCTCGCGGCAGTCTACAAAATCAGCGCCGGATCGATCATGGCGGCCAAGGTCGCGCAGCTCGTGCTCGGCGCCCTCACCTGTGTTCTCGTGTTTTTTATCGGCGCGCACATCTTCAATCGCAAGGCCGGTGTGATAGCCGCGGCAATCACGGCCCTCTGCGGCCCGCTCATCTTCTTCGAGCAGGAGCTCCTCGCCACGGGATGGGCGGCGTTCTGGAGCGCCGCGCTGATTCTCCTGATACTCGAGACCGACCGGAAGCGATCGATCGGGGCGTACCTCCTCCTCGGCATATGCGCCGGGCTCAGTGCCATAACGCGGGCGACATTCCTGCCGTTCATCATAGCGGCTGCGATCTGGCTTCTCGTCCGCATTACTCGTAGTGGAAGAAAAACGGGAGGGGTTACCGCGCGGGCCGGCATCCTCGCCCTCGGCTTCCTCGTCGTCACTATACCGATCGCGATCCTCTGCCACACCGAAACGGGGCAGTTCTCATTTCTCCCGCAGTCGGGGCC
>DATKWS010000063.1:0-20053 GCA_035529435.1 Patescibacteria group bacterium | reverse complement strand
CTTGACCACCCCGCGCCATTCGGGCGAGGGTAGTAGTGTGACGATCATCTCCACGAGCTGCTTGACGCCGATGTTCTTGGCCGCCGAGGTCACGACGAGCGGAACGAGCGTTCCCGCGCGGCAGCCATCGGACAGCCCCTTGGCGAGCTCCTCGTCGGTGAGTTCGCCCGCCTCGAAGAACTTCTCGAGGAGGGAATCATCCGACTCGGCGGCGAAATCCATCAGTTTCTTGCGCCACCCATTGACCGGACCGGCGAGATCATCCGGCACCTCCGCCTCGGTGAATGCGCCGTCGGTCCCCGTGTATACGAACGCCTTTTTTTGCAAAAGGTCGACGACGCCGGTGAAGGAGTCACCCTGGCCGATCGGAATGATGAGCGGCATGACCCGGCTGCTGAGAAATTTCTGGGCATCCGCAAGACACTTGTCGAAGTCCGCGTGCTCCTTGTCCATCTTGTTGACACAGACGATGCGGGGAAGCTTCTCGCCATCGAGATACCTCCACGTCTTTTCCGTACCGACCTCGACGCCGCTGTCCGCGCTGATGACCACCACACCCCCCTCTGCCACGGGAACGCAGGAAAGCACCTCCCCGACAAAGTCCTCGTAACCGGGGGTGTCCATAATATTGACTTTTGTCTTGGACGCCTCGAAACAGGCGAAGCCGCTCGAGATGGATATCTGCCGCTCGATCTCATCGGGGGAAGCGTCCAGCACCGTGTTGCCGTCCTCCACCTTCCCCATACGGTTCGTAACACCGGCATCGAAGAGCATTGCCTCCCCGAGCGTCGTCTTGCCCGAAGATTGGTGACCGACGAGAACGACATTGCGCAGATTCTCGATGCTGTACTTCTTCAACATTACCTCCTCATTTGCACCCGTATGATGGTATTACCATATTCTCCAGCCAGTTACCGCATCCCCTCAGGGATCGTCCGTACCCCCGGCATCTTCCGCATTCCGGTCAGCCGTGCCCGCTCCGCCGATCACATCCCCCCGCCGGCGAGACCCTGAAGAAACATCATGAGAAACGAAACGAGCCAGACGGCGATACCCGCCACCACGGCCTTCTTTCGCTCGATCGACATGATCACCGCGATACCGAAGACGAACAGAATATAGTACCATATCTGAAACAGGCTCAGGCTTTCGGAAAACCGGTACCAAAATCCCTCGAGATCGGGGAAGAGCGCCGCCAGGCCGAAACTTACCCTGAGATCCGTGGGTGATTCAATGGACTCGATCCCCCTTGTCCAGATGATGATGGAGCCGATGATCTGGGACAGAACGCCGATGAAACTGCAAAACATCGCCAGGCTCAAGGTTTTCTTGAAGTTCGCCCGCATGCTGATCACGCTGTTCACCAGATGCACGATACCGGCGATGATGACATTCGAAATCAACACGATGATCGGAACGGCGACGTATCCGATGTATTTCCAAGTGCTCATGGCGCTTTTGATCCGCTCCAACTCCTCCCCTTCCATCGTGGCGTACCGCATCTCGATTATTCTGTTCGTCAGGGGTGCATTGACGATCGCAATGATGATACCGATGACGGAAACAGCGACGAACGGCATCCACCAGCTCATGCCGGCCGCGATGCGGCGGAACACCTTCATTGGATCGATAAAAATGTCAAGCATCGACGCGAAAAATCCGCCCGACGCCTCTTGCTCCACCGGCGCCGCCTCGGGTGCCGGAGTACCATGTTCCCGTTCGTCTGTCATCATTGAACCCCCTCGTACACGAAACCGGCGTGACGATCCTCCATGTAATGCAATCCGGGAAATGAACAAGTTTTAACATAGACAACTTTTATTCGACTGTCAAAGGATTTAAGAGGGATCGGGATAAGCGAGAGCCGACCCCCCGCTGGGGCCGGCTCCCCGTGTGCGCCGTCGTTATTGTGCCCGCCTGCGGTCTAATCCTTCTCCATTTCCTTGAGCTGTTTCTTGAGCTCCTTGAGTTCCTTTCTCAGCTCCTCGAGCTCCTTGTCCAACTCCGCCTTATCGATAATGTCGAAACGCTTCGCGGGAGGTATCACGATACGCTGCCTTCCCTCGGGGCGGATACGATAGATATGCTCACCCTCATCGATTTCGACATTGAGCGTCTGCTTTTTACCCTTTCTGACGATTTCGATTTCGACCGCCTTCTCGTCGAGATCGGCCAATCCCTCGATAACATCGTTGACCTCGGACACGGCCTCGCCGTTGAATGCAACGATCACATCCCCAGCCTTCACCCCCGCCTCCTCGGCGGGACTGTTCTCGATGACCTTCAGGACGAGAACGCCCTCACCACCCTCTACGTCGAAGTACCCGGCCAGGTCGCCGTCGAGGTTGGTCAACTCAATCCCCAGACGGCCCCCGGATCCGAAGCTGCCCTGCCACCAAGTCCCGAACGATTTGCCGAGCCTGCCGGCAAAATCGCCGATCTCCTCCACATAATCATTGAAATCTTCGACATCGACCGAGACTTCGCCAGTATACTCTCCCAGGACGACCTTGATCTGTTTCTTGTCGCCGCCGCGGTACAGCACGATATCGACCGAGTCGCCTGGTTTTCTGTCCCTTACGAAGGCGGACAGATGCTTGGCGTTATCCACCTCTTCTCCCCCGAAGAGGTAGATGATATCATTTTCCTCGAGTCCGGCGGCCTCGGCGGGGCTGTCAGTGACCACATCGATGATCAAAACGCCGTTGTCCTTGGG
Organism: Patescibacteria group bacterium; assembly: GCA_035529435.1. Taxonomy (GTDB): domain Bacteria; phylum Krumholzibacteriota; class Krumholzibacteriia; order Krumholzibacteriales; family Krumholzibacteriaceae; genus DATKWS01. Next base: position 17,337 of record DATKWS010000063.1, on the reverse strand, counting down.
ATAGTTGTGCTTGCGCTTTATCTTGGCGGAGAGTTCATCCATGTAAATACCGAGATATGCCGAGCACGACTTCTTCTTGACCTTTAGTTCCTTGATTTCCTTTTCATCGTCATCACCGGAGCCGACGTACAGCCATTCCTCGCCGTCGGCCTCTGTTGCATCACCCTTGATCCTGATGACGATATTCTTCTGGTCCCCGGTCTTCTTGTCACCGTCGTATGCAGAGGCGACCGTGCAGACCGAGCCTACCAAAAGAATCGCCATGGCAAACAATAACACCTTTTTCATGGTATCGATCGTCGATACGATCCTTCACCCCCTTCGAACATGACCTCCGACGAATATCCAACCCTCTCTGACCTGTATATTCCCCCAATGGGTGAAAAGTTTCATTTTTTTCGAAATCAGGAGTGAACGGAAGGAGTTTTATGCGAGCGGGGGAACGGCCGCCACTCCGTAGGGTCGCCACGATTCCTTCCGGCGGCCCGATCGGCGCCCGGCCAGATCAACGGGAGCGGCGTCTCTCGCGTGATTCCCTGTACAACCGCAGCATACGCTCACCCCAGATCTCGATATCGTAATATTCCAGGGCACGAACCCGGGCGCTCCGTGCACGTTCACTGCGCGCACCGTGATCGGACAGAAGCCCCCCCACGGCGCGGACGAATCCGTCCTCGTCCCCGCTTGCAACCGGAATCCCCGTACCACCGATCAAATCGCGAACTCCGCCGACATCACTCGCCACGCAGGAGATACCGGAGGCCATGGCCTCGAGCAGCACGATCGGAACACCCTCCCGGACCGATGTGAGCACGAAGAGGTCGAACAGACCGTACATCTCCTCGGGATTCGGATAATGCCCCGGCATAGCAAGATACCGTTTAATTCCGAGTTGCGCCGCAAGGTGCTCGAGCCGTTCCCGCTCACCCCCCTCCCCCAGTATCACGAACCGCACCGGCGGCAGCTCCGGCGGGCGCCCACGCACGATCCGCGAAGCCACACGGAGAAAGAGGGGGAAATTCTTCACCGGTTTGAGCCCACCGACCGCCCCGACGACGAGGCACGAGGCAGGCTCGACATCGGGGAACAGCTCCTGCAGCGCACTGCTCCGCCGCTCGACCCTCTCGCGTTCCTCGAGAGGCCGGAACCGCGACGTATCGACCGCGTTCGGCACTACGACGACCCGGTCACGCGGGTGCCCCAACGCAATCGCTTCATCCGCGGCCTCGGAGCTGACCGCCACGACCGTATCGATCCGTCCCGCACCGATCCGGGGGAATAAACGCCGCCACCCGCCGAACTCGAGCCCCGCGCTGTGGCGGGTGACGATAAGCGGAATATCGGTGAACAGGGCGCCCAGAAACGATACCACCTCGGCGTGAAACAGGTGGGAATGAATCACCTGCGGCCTGACGTTCCTCATGATGCGCCGCAGCGAGCGGATGGCGCGCGGACGTGCGAGGTCCCGGAGCGAGGTGAGAGGAAGACGCAACAGCGAAATCTCCTCCGCGAACAGAGTGGTTTCGAGACCGCCCTCGTCCGGCGAAAGGGTGCAGACCGTCGGAGCGATCGAGGCGCGCTTCAGGTACCGGCACAGATCGAGCAGGTGGTGTTCCGCCCCCCCCTGCCTGAGGGAGCTGATGAAGAAAAGAATGCGGTCGAGTTCCATGAAAAGCGAGCGGCTAGGTGATCCGTTCCAGGTTTTTCACACTTTCCCGTTTTTCCGAAAAAGATAGATCCTTCTTCCCTTCGATAACCCGGAGTTGCGGGACGACGAGCTGATGCTCGCGCACGTCCCTCGTTGTCTCAGCCTTTTCCCAGGAGGCCAGTCGTCTGCCGCCGATGAACGTGGCGATGGCCGCGAGCGCCGCGGTATTCACCATGACGAAATAGAAGGGAATGAGAAACACCCTCGATTTCACCTTGCCCCGTCGCAGAAGTGCGCCGACGGCCGCGAGGATGTAGAACATGTTCTGCAGAACGAAGAGTACGTAAAAGGGGCGTTCATCGAGCAGAAAGGCGTTCGTGACATACAGGAGCGGCAACATCGGACCGATGAACCATCTGAGCATTTTTCTCGAAAAAAACTGGAAGATGCGGAACGCGCCGCCGAAGCTGCGCCGGAGATTCCTGAATCCCGTCAACCCACGAACGATGATCCTGCGCTTGCGGGCGAATTCCTCCCTGAAGTAAAAGGTTGAGCGCTCGTAGGCGATCGCCTCGCTCTCGTAGACGACGCCGCACCCCGTTGCGGCGACATCTGCCGGTATCTGAAAATCGTTCGCCACATCCCTGCTTACGGGCTTGAACAGCTCCCGCCGTATCGCGAATATCGTCCCCGTCGCGACGAGAACGGAGTTCAGGCGGCTCTCCAGGCTGTTGAGGAACGACTCGTAACGCCAGTAGAGGCTCTCCCCCTTGCCGACGTAAGAACTGTTTTCCATGTAGAGGAGATGTCCCACCACGCAGCCGATCTCGTCTTCCTGAAAGTTGCGAACGAGCTTGCTGACCGCATCCTCCTTGTAAAAAGCATTGGCATCGGAAAAGATGAGGATATCCTCGTCGAGACCCACCACGGCCCTGTTCAGCGTCGCGCTCTTTCCCTCACGCTTGCCGAACGACTTGAGCACCACGTTCCGGTTCTCGTATTCACGAACGATCGCGTCCGTCGCATCGATGGAGCCGTCACTGGCGATAATGATGCGTAAACGATCCTCCGGGTAATCGAGCTTGAGGCTGTTCTCGATCTTCCCCCGTATTATGCGCTCCTCGTTGTACGCCGAGACGATCAACGCGACGCGGGGATACTCCTCCGGCTCAACGATATGCCGCCGTTTCCTGAAGAGGCCGATACACAGCAGAACGAGCGGATAGCCGGCGTATGTATAAATGATTAAACCCGCGACTACGAGATAAAGGAATCTGGCCACATCGTGCATCTTCTTCTCCCCGAGCTGGGCAAAGTTACCACTGTAATAGCACACCCCGGTGATACTTCAAATCTTTTTTCTGGAGCAGGCACAAAAAAACGTTACCGGTTTCCTGTTCCCTGCATCCCCATGAAGCTCACCAACCGTGAATGAAAAACGGTAACGATTGCCCGATACGACTCCTTTTCTAATAGTATATAAAGCGGTGCATCCCCTGTCAAATAGATAGTTCACACGCACTTCGGATTTTCCGGCCACCGGTCTATGGTAAATACGGATCGAGGTCTTTTACCCTTGACAGAAAGAGATGTAATCTGAATATGTAGCGTATGGTTTTGCCAGATAGAGGGAGGCGAGCATGGCAAAAAGGGTCGTGATCGATGGTAACAGCCTGACGATCGAGAAGGTCCATCGCGTCGCATGCGACGGGGCGAAGGTCGTCCTTTCCAGCGGCGCAAAACGTGCCGTTCGGCAATGCAGGAAATGGTACGACACCCTCATCCGGCGCGGGGAATGCGCGTCCGGGGCGGCCGTGCAGCGCGGAGACGGCGGTGAATGCACGCAGCCGGCGGGATCGGAGCGGGAGCTGGAAACGCGGGTCATCCACGCCCACATTGCCGGCACGGGCAGCCACTGCCCCGAGGAGGTCGTGCGTGCATCCATCCTCTGCCGCGTCAATACGTTCGCCAGGGGATACGGAGGCGCCGGCCTGGAACTGGTCGATACCCTCGTCGAGCTGTTGAATCGCGGCATCACTCCCCTCATGCACGAAAAGGGGCCGGTGGGTACGACGGGCAGTATGGCGCAGGTCGCGGAGGTACTGATGGGAAGCGGCGAAGCCTACTATCGCGATGAGCTGCTGCCAAGCGCGCTCGCCCTCAAAAAAGCGGGACTGGACAGTATCACGCTGAACCATATGGAAGGTTTGAACCTGATCAACGGTACCTACGTCATGACGGGCGGACTTGCGCTCGGCTGCTATGACGCGCGGAATCTACTGCGGAATGCAATGGTTGCCTCCGCGATGACCATCGATGTGCTTCGAATTTCACGCGGCGTCCTCGCACCACTCATCCATGAGCTGCGGCCCCATCCGGGGCAAGGCGCGGTGGCCGAAAATATCAAACGCATGGCCGACCAATCGACGATCGGCGAGCGCGAGACGGGGGGCGTGCCCGATGCATTCAGTCTCCAGTGCTCCCCACAGATTCTGGGACCATCGCTCGACGCCCTCACGTACGTCAACCGGCAGGCGCAGATAGAAATGAACGCCGTAACTGACGAGCATCTCTTCTTCGCCGGCGATAAGACCTGCCCGTCCGGCGGGCACGCGCACGGGCAGCCGATCGCCATGGCGGCGGACTTTCTCGCCATCGCCATGGCGGAGGTGGCGAGCCTCAGCGAGCGTCACATAAACCGTCTTCTCAATCCCGCGCTCAGCGGTCTCCCCGGTTTTCTCGTCGAGGGTGAGGGTCTCATCACGGGACTGGCCTCGGCGCAGCAAACCGCCGCCGCCCTCGTAAGCGAGCACAAGATCCTCACGCACCCCGGTGTCGTCGATTCGATCAGCATCTCCGCGGATCGTGAGGATCATCTGAGCATGGGGCCCCTCTCGGTCGGCAAGCTGCGGAGGATCATCTCCAATACCGCCACCGTCATCGCGATCGAGATGCTCTGTGCCGCCCAGGCGATCGATTTTCGCAAGCCGCTCAGGCCCGGGAGGGGAACTCGAGCCGCTCACCGTACGATCAGATCGGTGGTTTCCCACCTCGATAACGATCGCCCGCTCTATCCGGATATACAACAAGTTACGCAACTCGTGGAGGATGGATCGGTCATCAGAGCGGTCGAGCGTGCCGTGGGGCCGATCGGACTGGGCGATATGCAACGGTGAAGAGTGGAGTTCCCCGTCCCGGCTAGAACGTCGTTTCGGGCTTGAAGCGATTGAGACCACCGTACTTGGTTCCGATCCAGATGTTTCCGTTTACATCCTCTGCTATCGAGAGAATGTGGTTGTCTGTGAGACCCTGGAGCGTACCGATATGCAACCACCCGCTCCGCTCGCGGACATAAACGCCGTTCCGCGCCGTCCCCAGCCACACGCTTCCGTTGCTCGCCACCGTGACGGCTGTCGGCTCGATTCCACGTTCCCAATCCGGCGCGCTGATCATCCGCCAGCCTGACCCGGCAAACTGGTAAATACCGCCACGCATCGCGGCGATGCATCGCCCGGCCCCGTCAAGGCCCATCCGCAGCTGCGGGAACGGTACGCCGTCGAACCGCCGCTCGCCGCCGGCCGTGAGGAACCGTATGGCCGGATCGAGTGTGCTGGTGGAATCACGCGCGCCGCCGGTCGTATCGGGATCCGTTTCTTCCCACCGCGGCAGTGCGACATGCTCCCATGAATTCTCCCTGAAACGGGCTATTTCACCCTCACCCGTAATAACCCACGGTGTCCCGCCGCCGTCGACCAGGATATCATCGATCCGATCGTCCGGCAGGCCTGCCGCCTCCGTATAGTGGATCCATCCCTCCTTGGAAAGGCGCAGAACCCCGGCATTGAACGTGCCGAACCACAGATCGCCGTCATTCGAAAGGGCCGCCGCGACGAAGTGCTCGGTCGGCAATCCCTGCCGCCGGTCAAAGATCTCCCATTCCCCGCCGGCATGATGGAGAACGCCGAAACGGGTCGCCACCCAAATCCCCCCGAGGTTGTCGACGACGAAGTCCGCCATCTCGCCACGGAGCCACTCGCCAGGCGGGGCGATTTCCTGGAGGCCGTGCCGCATCACGTAAATCCGCCGGCCGGTTAAAAACCAGATGTCCTCCCCGAACCGGTGAATCTCCGTAACCTGTTGATCGGGGAAACGTTGTGGAATACGGATCTCCCGTTCGCTCTCCCGTGAATGGACGAGCAGAACGCCACTGTCGGTACCGAGATAGCATCTACCCTCGAGATCGTGGCACGCGGAAAGAAACCGGTACCCGGTGAGGGGCCGACCGGACAGGCGAAGGGGAATCCATCCCGAACCGTCGTACACGCTTACCCCACCCTTGCCGGCCGCCCATACCCGTCCCGTCGGATCGAGGCTGAACGCATTGATCTCCCGGCCGGGAAGTCCATCGCGAGGACCGAACACCCGAACCCTTCCGAGGCTGTACCATACGACTCCCTGACGCGTCACCGCGAGAAAGAGATCCTTCGCCTCGTTGAAAATACAATCGGCGATCGACCCGATCGGAATGCGGTGGCCGTATCGCATCGATTCCCAATGGAGCGTATCGCTCATGCAGAGGCCGCTTGCCGTGCCGAACCAGATGACGTTCGGGCCTTCCTCGACGATCGCCGTGACGCGGTCGTCCAACAATGAATCAACAGTCGAAAAAGACCGAATCGAGTCCGCCGTTACATAGCCGCACCCCGACCCGTACGTTCCCACCCAGACACGGCCCTCGCCCTGGACGAGTTCGGTTACGCGCGAGAAGATTCTATGCTGCCGGGCGCCGTAGTGGAGCCACAGGCCGTCGCTCCGCACGCTGATGCCGTCACTGCCTCCCACCCAGAGCGCTCCGTCGTCATCCAGCGTGATACTCGCTATCGCCCCGCACAGCGGCCCCTCTATCTCGAGTGTCGTATCGGCTTCCGGAACATATGCGAGCAGGCCTCCCTCCGTTCCGATCCAGAGCGTATCGTCCGTAAAGAAAAGCGACCGGAGCTGTAACGCCGGGCTGAACCGGGTGAGATCGCCCTCCGGCATCCTGCCGCCCTTCACCAGCCCCGGAGGCAAGGAAACGGTCCTGCCGGATTTGATCCAGCCGCCCCGTTCCTCGGATTGCCCGACCTGTTCGGTCTCCTGCGCGGAGCCCGGGAACGCCCAGCAAACGGCCACGATCAGGCTCAGACAACAGCACCGTATATTCAGCATCGTTCGCATGCGCGCACCCATCATCAATGACCATCGCCCATCAAGCCACGGCCCCGGAAACTGTATACCAGGAGGGAGAACAGTGCAAGAGGATACCGACGGTTTACCGAGAACCGGCGGCGGCCCGTACGGCTACAACGACGATGCCGTGCGCCGGAGTTCCGGCGACCACCCGTGCTCTGCCGGCGACGCGTTCCCCGGCGCGAGTTGCAGGGTCGGCCCGGAAGGGGTAGGCGGCGATGATCCGCAACCCACCTGCTGCGCCGCCTCCGAGAGTACCTCCGGTGCCGGCTCGTGCACAAGCCCGTGGAGGAACAAGGACAGATCGACGCCCCCCACCCGCCTGATCGCCTCGCAGAGCGCCGCCTCGTCGAGACCACCGTCGATTCCGTCATGGTAGAGGCTTCGCAGCACATCGATCAGGCGGACACTCCCGCCGGTCAGCCCGGCGAGATGCAGGTCCAGGGCCTCCGCCGCGAGAAATCCACCGTTGTAGAGGAGATTCACCATGTCACGATCGGTGAGATCGCTGTTGGCGGCCGAAGCGATCGCGACGTCCGTGCGGTAGGGATTATCGCGATAGCGCGAGGCGATGTACGCGCGCCTCGCCTCGTACTGAACCGGCGCGATCACGCTGAGGTCGAGCAGAATCCGATAGGAATAGTAGACGGTCACGCCCTCGGTGAACCAGAGCAGTTCATCGGAAGCGGGCCTGATCGCATCACCGTTCCAGTTGTGAAAGAATTCGTGGGCGATGATCGACACGGGCGTATCGAACAGATCGCTCCGATCGAGCCGCGGATCGAGGAGCAGAATCATGTTCCGCGAGAAATGGACGCCGAAGTTCCCGAACGTGTCGTGACTCTTCACCGGATTGCGATCGCAGACAAAGAGGTAACTGTCATGGGGGGAGGAACCGAACAGTGATATCTCGTGCGACACGATCCTGCACACGAGATCGAACAATTCACGGTCCGAGAACAGCCATTCGCCGGCGATCGAAAACTTCACCTCGGTCCCGCCCACCGTGGTCCGCATGAATCGATAGTCGCCCGATACGGCAACGGTCAGGGGAACAGTCTCGATCGCCGGGACGACGATCCGCCCGCCGTTTGAGGGCCATGCCGACCGCTGCGACCCCGGCGGCCCCAGTTCCATATCGATCACAACGCCCCGGGCAACGGTGCACTCGGGAATGATGAATACATCCCTGCCGATGATACGGTACCGGTCCCCGTCGAGCAGGGTCAACATGTTGTCGATCTCAGGCCGGTACCGGTCCGCGACGGTCAGCGTCAGATCGTAGTTGACGTTGAAATCCCGGCCCCCGTGCGATACGACCCACCGCCCATCCCCCCGTTTCACCCCGAGCGTGTCCCCCTCATGCGTGACCGCCGTCAGACAAATCGGTTCCGGCGGCCTGCCGCCGGCATCGGGCACGTAAAAAGCAATCCGATCGCCGCCTGCCCCGAAGACCGTCACGGAAACGGTGACGACATCGAGCTTCCTGTCCCGGTAGGAGAGATGATACCTGACGAATGGATCCGTCACGGGCCAGGCCCTCTCGACGAGACCGAGGCTGGTCCACATCAATACGATGAGAAGCGGCACATACAGCATTATCGTTCGCAGGTGCTTTCTCACGAAGCGGTTTCCTCACAATGCCGGTACACGGCGTCCAGGCGCATTTTCCCGCTAGCCGCCTTGCAAGGGTCATTCCAAACGCGATCGGCGTATCCGCACTATTGATTGACCTCGATCCCGCATTGTCCTACCATTGAACGGGGATATCTGCACTGCCGTGCGGATAATGAGCGGTATGTCTACTCTCTAAAATGAAGAGAACACGATGGATCAGAAAATCAAGGCCGCCGCGCGGATATTGAACCGGTCAGGCAGAACGGTCGTCTCGACCGGATCGGGTATCTCGCGTGAGAGTGGAATTCCGACATTCCGTGAAGCGGACGGCCTCTGGAACCGCTACCGCCCCGAGGAACTCGCCACGCGGGAGGGATTTCTCCGCGATCCCGGGCTGGTATGGCGCTGGTACCGGGAGAGACTGCTCACCGCCCGCGAGAAGGCGCCGAATCGCGGCCATACCGCTCTTGCCGATCTCGAGCGCCTCCTTCCCCATTTCGTTCTGATCACGCAGAATGTGGATAATCTCCACCGGCGGGCGGGCAGCACGGATGTCATCGAGCTCCACGGCAATATCGAGCGGTACCGCTGCCTCGCTCATTCCCATCCGGCCGATTTCGACCCCGGCTGGGGCGATTCGCCGCCCCTGTGCCATTGCGGCTCCCTGATACGTCCCGATCTCGTCTGGTTCGGGGAAGCACTCCCCGAGGAGGCACTCGCCCGTGCATTCGAGGAAGCGGGACGGTGTGACGTATTCATGCTGATCGGAACGTCATGCCTCGTGCAACCCGCGGCGATGCTGCCGAGCGTGGCCAAGAACGCCGGAGCGCGTTTGATCGAGGTGAATGTCGCGCCCTCCGCGGCGACCTATTTCGTCGATATCTTTCTCGAGGGAAAATCGGGGGAAATCCTGCCGCACCTCGTCGAGACGGTCACGGCCGAGCGGGGCGGGGAGCGGTAACCGCCGCCCGACGGTACGCACGGACGCTATAAGCGGAAAAACTTGCGGAGCCTGTCGAGATCGCCCTGCGTGATGGAAACAACCTCGTCAAATGCCCGGGCCTCATCGCCGGTACGCCGTCTCACGCTCACCCATCCCCACCAGGCCAGCATTGCCGTGATCCAGGCAAAACCGACAAATGTAACGATCAGCACAATGCCCCATCGGGGAAATCCCGCCGGTTTCTGCGGGATGTTCGGTTCATCGACTACCTGGACGGTCGGCGTCGTTCGCGCCCGATCGATCCCGCTCTCCTCGTACCGTTCCCTGAGAAAGGAGTGAACGCGTTCGTTCACCATGAGATCGCGCTGCATGGCAGCATACTGCTGATTGAGCTCGGGAAGCTTCCTGAGGGGCACGAAGACCGCATCCGATGCTCCCCCTTCCATGATCCCTTCCAGCTGCTCGGTGAGGTTTCTATATTCGGCTTCCTTCCGCTGCAGTTCGCGCGTATTCTCTTTCGCAAATTCCTTCAGGAGATCGAGCTCGATCCCGGCGATGATGGTCCTCACCTTGAGACCCGCCGCCACATCGATGGCGCCCCTGACCTGTTCCTTGATATCGACCACCCCGTGTTCACGCTGAAATACCGCGATATCGGCGCGGATCTGTGCCAGCCGGACCTGGTACCGTGCAATCTGGCCTTTGATGAATTTCATCGTTTGCTCCGCACGGCTGAACTGGAGGCGTCTGTTCAGTGAATCGAGACCCGAGATGTAGAATTGCGCGATTCTCTCAGCCATCACGGGGTCCTCGTCCCGCACGCGGAGGGTGATGAGCCCCGTCACCGATGCCGTGATCGATGTCTGGCCGGAGAGCATCCTGACCGCATCGTCCATGGTATCCACCTCGTACCGATCCTTGAGATCGAATGATTCGATGATCATCTCGGCGAGGCTCCTGCTCTTCAGAATATCAATGAGTATCGCGGCCGTGGCGCTCCCCGCCGCCATTGGAGCGACCATGGACGGCAGGTTCAATTGCGCCATCCAGGCGGCGAGCAATCCCTCTCCGCCCTCCTCAAGCGGAGGCATGAGAAGGGCGCGGGTTTCGTAGGTGCGCCCCGTAAGGATCGCGGCGATGAGGCCGGCCAGGAAAAACACGACGGTCACCCACAGTACGACCCTTCGCCTCAGCAGTATGTACCGCAACATCTGAAATCCCATTCCAGCTCCCCCGGTCGTGACGATCCTCCGCGGGCCGTTCCCCTTCGGACCCGTGGGTCGATCACCGGCATCCGGCCTTCCCGGATGATAGCGGAATCAATGCCGTTTTGAAACCGAAAGTTGCCGGTGCGGAATCGGCCGACACACGTTTTTCACGCACCGGCAGGACACACACGAGTATATCTAACGCGGCCCGAGCAGGGATTCGAGCTTTTCCGCCGCGAATCGAAGGTGCGGAATGACGATCGATCCACCAACGACGAGGGCGACGTTGAACGCTTCGTACAATTCGTTCTTGGTCGCTCCACCGTCGACGCACCTGGTCAGGTGACACGCGATGCAGTCATTGCACCGGAGCACCATCGATGCAACGAGCCCCAGCAGCTCCTTGGTAGCGGCGGGAAGCACACCTGCGTGATACGCCTGCTCATCGAGTGCGAAGAACCGCTTCACTCCAAGATGACCGCCCGCGGAAACGATAGTGTTGAGGCGCGCCCGCTCATCATCGAAGCCCTTTCGCCAATCCGACGGCATCACTCACACACCAGCCTTTCCGCTCCCATGCAACGCGGGTCCACCCGCGCGCAGTTCGAAACAGCATATACAATCCCTTCACGCCCCGCATGTCAACAGGTTTTCCATCATACCATTCACTCCCGCCGCGGTGAAAGGCATTTTCCCGGTCCCCATCATTCCGATCGTTCCGGTATCGATCATGCGGCCCTCCGGGCGCGATGAACGTAGTTTGACATTTTTCTTTCATGCGAAACCTGGTATAGTGGTATTCGAATCAATCACTGCACCCCGCAGGAACAGTGGATGTTTTCTCACGGAGGTGGGCGGTGCTTCATTCGAGACGGCAGATCGGTGCGCGCGCCCGGTCCGCGTGCCTCGCAATCATCATCATAGCCACGGCGGGCGCGGCCATGCACGCACCTGACCGATCCGCCGCGGGCGAACCGGACGATCGTGATGCAACGATTACCTGCATCGCTGCGGACGCCGGCGCCGAAGACGAGCGCATCGCCGGGATCAATCGATTGATCTCCGAGAGGGGATACCGCTGGACGGCGGGCAGAACATCCGTTTCCGGATTGAGCGACGCCGAAAAGAGGCAACTGCTCGGATTCGTACCACCGCCCGATGGATGGCTCGATACGGCGCCCCCGTACGCGGCTCCCCCCCGGCGGACGGATTTCCCCGTCTTCGACTGGCGCGAATACGGCGGTGTCACTCCGGTCAAGGATCAGGGAACGTGCGGTGCATGCTGGGCGTTCGCCGCAACAGGCCAGCTCGAGGCGCACATCATGATATACGACGGGAGGATCGAGGACCTCTCGGAACAGCATGCCATCGATTGCAATACGATGGCGTTCGGTTGCGGCGGCGGGTGGCACTGGACGGCACTCGAACTCCTGCAGTACGCCGGCGCCGTTCGCGAGCTCTGCTATCCATACATCGCCGATGATGAGCAGCCGTGCAAGCAGTCGCAGTGCCGGATCGTGGCGCACGTTGCCGGATTCGCCCCCGTCGAGGGCGATCATGCCGGCGTTGAAGCGATCAAGCTGGCGCTCCTCGACGGCCCCGTATCGAGCGCGATAGCGATGCCCTGCGAGGCCTTCTACTACCGATGCGGCCTGTTCGAATCGGATACGGCGGAGGATCTCAACCACGTCGTCGTGATCGTCGGCTGGGACGATACGCGGTTCGACGGCGAAGGCGCGTGGATCTGCAAGAACAGCTGGGGAACGGGATGGGGGGAGGAGGGTTATTTTTACGTCCGCTACGGCGCCTGTTTGATCGGAACCTACGTTTACCAGATCGAGTACGAACCCTCCGTCAGTCTCATCTCACCCAACGGCGGCGAGGTTATCGCCGCCGGCCGGGATTACCTCATCACCTGGAGAACGGAAAACGAAATACCCGATTCATTCACGATCTCTCTCAGCCTCGACGGTGGACGGAGCTTCGACCATACCGTAACGCGGGGACTGCGCGGTGCGAGCTCGTTTCCCTGGAAGGCGCCGGCCGTTCACAATTCAACCCTCCGCATCAGGATCGAATCGTACTTTCTCGGCGGACTGCACGGCCGCGATGCGAGCGACGACGACTTCACCGTACGGATCGTCAATTTCCTCGACCCGATTTACCCCAACCCCTTCAACGGCACGACAACCGTTCCCTATGCAGTCGAACGTTCCGGCCCCGTCACGGTCGCGATCTACGACATTGCCGGCAGGATGATCACGATACTGGAACGTGAGCGGCGCGACCCGGGCATATACGAGGCGGTGTGGGACGGCCGCGATACCGCCGGCCGGACCGTCGCCCCCGGTGTGTACCTCTGCCGTGTCGAGGCGGCGGGATTCAGCGGCACCCGAAAGATCATCCACCTCAAGTGACGTGCAGTGAAGTCTCCCGTGGTAATTCGCGGAGTAACCACACCGATCGTAACGCTATTCGGAGAATTTGACGTGCAGTCCTACCAGTATGGCGATGGCGCGGTTCTTGAACGTGACGTCCTCCTCCGTATTGTTCAGGTTGAGAAGACCGAGGTTGTAACGCCCCTCGAGAAAAACGGAGAAACTGCTGCCGAACGCGAAATGCATCCCTCCCCCGAAGACGGCGCCGAAGTCCCATTTCTTCAATTGTCCCGATATATCATCGCGCACGCCCCACGAGTAGGGTCCGATATTCTGCGTAACCTGTACAACCGCCCGTTCGGTATACGAGGCCGCGGCGCCGGTACAGAGAAACGGGCGCAGAAAGCTGTCCTGGCGCAGCGTGTATTTGACGAGAATGGGGAACTCGAAATACCACAGCCTGAATTCATAATCCGTTTCGCCCGCGAATGTTCCTTCGGTTGTCACCAACTCGAACGGCTGGTCATTTACCAATGCTCCCTTCTGCATGTAAATCACTTCGGGTTGGATCGAGAGCCTTTCACTGAGCTTGAAATCGAAGAACACGCCGCCCGAAAAACCGTACCGCATGGAAAAATCGCTCCCCAGGCCGGTGATATCGCCGGACAAATCAGCGATGCACAATCCGCTCTTGAACCCCGCATCGAACCCGACGGCGGTCGTCGGGATCGCCACGACAACTACGAGCAGTACCGCCACCATCGATCTCGGGAATAACAATTTCATCGCTCCTCTCTCCTCCCCGTGTGTATGTCTACGCGTATCTGCAATTTGCGCTTAAGATACCACTCGGGAAGCGGATAATAAAGAAAAATATTTATTCCCGTAGTTTTTCGGATCATTGTGCGCGGTGCGCGGGTGACGGGGGGACCGCAGGGTGTGCCGCGGCGCGTCGGAGGTGGTGCTCGTTCACCCGGCGATCCTGAGCACCTTTGCGCCCCTGATGGTGCGCTCCTTGAGCTCGACCAGGGCGCGGTTCGCATCCTCGAGGGTGAATTCCTCGATTTCGGGCCGGATCGGGATCTCGGCGGCCAGGTCGAGAAACTCGCGCACATCGCACCGCGTAACGTTGGCGACGCTCTTTATTTCCTTCTCGAGCCACAGGTGGGTGGGATAATCCAGCTCCAGCAGGTACTTCTTGTCCGCATCCTCCTTGCGGATCGCATTGATCACGAGTCTCCCACCCGGTTCGAGATTCTTCAGGGCCTCGACGACCGGCTTCCACACGGGTGTCGTGTCGATGATGCTCCGGCACCGCTCGGGCGCCTCGTCCCCCGTACCGCCCGCCCACGCGGCCCCGAGCTCGATCGCGAATTCCCGCTCACGGGGGCTCCGCGCGAAGACGAATACGGCACTGTTCGGGAAACGGTGCCGCACCATCTTCAGCACGAGGTGCGCCGAGGCGCCGAAGCCGGTGAGTCCCAGGTTCTGCCCGTCCGCGAGACCGGCGAGCCTGAGCGAACGGTAACCGATGGCACCGGCGCAGAGCAGGGGGGCCGCCTCCGCATCGGAAAATACCGGTGGCATCACGAATGCGAAACCGTCGGGAACCGTCATGTACTCCGCGTACCCGCCGTCGGCATCGCGCCCCGTTGCCCTGAAATCGTCACACAGGTTCTCCAGGCCCGCCGCGCAGAACGGGCACGTCCCGCAAGCCGAGTAAATCCAGGCGACCCCGACCCGGTCGCCGGTGCGGACGGTGCGCACCGCCTCGCCCGTCTCCTCCACCACCCCGACGACCTGATGGCCGGGCACGACGGGGAGCCGCGGCGGCGGCGTCCGACCCTCGATTTCATCCAGCTCGGTATGACAGACACCGCAGACGGTGATCCGTACGAGCACCTCGTTCGCCGCCGGTACCGGCCGCGGGAGATCGGCGATGGTGAGCGGATTCCGATTTTTCCGCATATCGGTGAGTTGCTGCAGCACCATTGCCTTCATGCAATACATCTCCTTTTCAAATCGTGCCGATCCGGTCCACGGCGGGGCATCCGCTATCGCACGGATGAACGGGCGATACGGAAACCGCCCCAGCTGAACGTCAAAGTCGGCTTTCCGAGGCCGCGGCTCGCCACCGCCTCGTGCCTGATCGCGCAGGCGAAGCCGGCATCCCGGCACGCCCGTATCTCGCCCGCGCGCGGTCCCGCCGGATTACCGACCGGGCTGCGCTCGTAGTACCGCTCGTCGAACCAGTCCCAGCACCACTCGTAGACGTTGCCGCTGATATCATGAACGCCGAGCTCGTTCGGGGCGAAGCTCGCCACGGGGGCCGTATATGCGTACCCATCGTCGTAACCTTTCCAGAAGTTCTTGATGTCCCACTCGCGGTGGGCCGCTTCGTCCCTCGCGTTGCCGGCCGGCCGGCCCTCGATGTAGGGCATGCTGTCGCCCCAGGCGAACTTGATCCGCTTGCCACGGCTCCGGGCGGCGAATTCCCATTCCGCCTCCGTCGGCAGCCGATACCCGTTCGCCGTGAAATCGCAAACGACCGAATCGCCGGTCCCCGTATAGCACGGCTCCAGACCTTCCTTCCGGCTCCGCCAGTTGCAGAACTCAACCGCATCGTACCAGCTCACGCAGACCACCGGGTGCCGGTCGTCCTGCTCGTAGTAAGGATTTCTCCAGTTCGCGTCCCTTCTCTTCTCGACCGTTTTCCCGATGAATACCAACGCGCCGCTGTCCCGCTCGGCCGTCGTCTTGTAACCGGTCGCATCGACGAACTCCCTGAATTCACCGGCCGTCACCTCGTGCTTGCCTATCATGTACGAGTCGAGTGCCACCTCGTGAACGGGCAGCTCGTCGTCGTCCCCGCCGCCGAAGGTGTTTCCCATCTGAAATGTGCCGCCCTCGACGAACACCATCTCCTCGGGGGTCCGGGAACAGGCGATGAACGCAATCACGCACACGATGAACAGTACCGGAAATTTCATGAAAACCTCCCTCTGCAATGCTCATGGTAAGCTCGAGCGATCTACGGCCCGCTCCGTCCGCTGTGCAGGGCGAGTATGCCGTTCATGATATTACGGTACCCGCACGCGTGGAATCCGGCCGCGTTCATCATCCCGCACAGGGTTTCCTGGTCGGGATGGGCGCGAACCGACGCGGCGAGGTAACGGTAGCTCTCGTCCTGTCCCGTGAATAGTCTCGCCGCGCAGGGCACCCAGCCGGACAGGTAACGGTGAAACGCCGCGCGGAGAAACCGGTTCCGGGGCTTCGAGAAATCAAGAACGACCAGCGTGCCGCCGGGCCTCAGTACGCTCCTCACGGCGCGGAGGGCGCCGGGAATGTCAATAAAGTTGCGCACGCCGAACGAGATCGCCACGCAGTCGAACGTATCGTCGGCAAACGGCAGATCGAGTGTATCCGCCGCGACACACGCCGCATGCCTGCAGTTGCCGCCGGATGCAACTCTCCGCCCCGCCACCTCGAGCATCGCCCGGTTGCTGTCCGCCAGAACGACGAATCCCTTCTCGCCGGTTATGGCACCGAACCGGACCGTCATATCGCCCGTACCACCGCCCAGATCCAGCACGCGATCGCCCGGTGCGACACCGCTCGCCTCGATCATCATTCTCTTTGCAATCCGGTGCGTGCCGAGCGAGATGAGATCGTTCATACGATCGTATGTCCCGGCGATCGCGGTGAAGGCACGCTCGACGGCTTTTCCCCTGTCGTGAAGGACGGGATCACTGTCCGCACCGTTCGGCGTTTTGTTGTCCATCAGCCCTGCCGCGTGATAACGCACGATCTCACGTTCATTCTTACACGTGTGCCCGCCGGTCCGGCTTTGCTGGTATTCACCCTACCGGACCTGCCGGCCGCTTTTTGATAATCGCAGCGGCGGCCAGCACCAGCATCAGTGCCAGCGCCGCGAGAACCGGCCCCGTCATGAGCGGTACCGGGACCGGCTCGACGACGTGAATGATCTGCACGCAGGTGTCGTAGACCGTGCCGGTCAAGGCATCCCACGCAATGATCACGAGTGTGTCGAGATCGCAGATCTCCGCGTCGCCCGCATCCACGACGCCGTAGACATCGCCGCACTCGCCGCCGTCCACGGGCGGGGTCGTGCCGCCCTGCGGGAAGCCGGCGCCGACGTGGCCCGTGCTGGTGATCACATATCCGTACGCCGTCGGATCGGCACAGGCGTCACCGTTACAGATCGTGAACGGTACGTACGCGGCCGTCTGGCCCTTCTCCACGACATACAGGCTGTCCTGCAGGATGTAGAGTGCGGGCGGCGACGGGACGATG
>DATKWS010000062.1:0-6813 GCA_035529435.1 Patescibacteria group bacterium | reverse complement strand
AGGAACGGGGCGTACTGGCCGAAGCGGCAGGGACCGCCGGCCGTCGGCATGAAGAAGGCCGTCTTTGCCGGATCGAAGCCGGGGATCTCCATCGCCTTCAGGAAATTCCCCACCGTCACGCGCGCCGGCAGGCATTCATCGCCCGATGTGTAGGGGCCCGCCAGCTCGTACGTCCGCGCGTCCCCCTCCGGCACGACCTGCGCGTTTACCCCGAGGTAACGGAAGGCCGAGGCGAAGGCTCTGGCTCCCCCGTACGACATGCGGGGGATGTAGAGATTTCGCCCTTGAAGGGTTCCAGCGGTTGCTTCCACCATCTGAGCACTCCTTTACTGTCGAGGTACGCCTCGCACCGTGTCATGATGCCGGCGTCGTTGCCGTGCGCGTCGAACTGAAGCGTGAGGTACGGCCTGAGCGCCGCCTTGATCGTGTAATGCTTCACGTACGAGTCCGGGCCGCACTTGAAGTTCGTCACATAGATCATGTGCAGGTTTTCCTTCTGAGCGGCGAGCCGCGCCGCCTGGAGAATCTTCTTGCCGAAGTTCCAAAACATGTTGCTCCCGATGTCCCTGATACCAATGCCCTCTAGCGGGAGAAAGAAGATCGGAACGACGTTCGATCCGTAATTATCTCTGAGCTTGCTGAGAACGTCGAGGTTCGCCTCGCGGTCCATGACGTTGTACGGCCGCCCGACGAGGATCACGCCGCATTCGCCCGTCTCTTCGAGCGTGGCGAGCGCCGCGCGCCCGGCCCGCTCCAGCTCCTCGCGGAAGAGGCGCTGCGCCGCGTAGGCGGCCCGCACGGCGAGCTTGTGCCGGCGGCGCTTTATGCCGTACGGCTTCGCGAACGCCCACATCTCGCGTTCGACGAACCGCTCGTTCTGCCGGAAGTGTATCGTGGGGGCCGCAATGAATTCCTCGCGGCCCTCGAACAGCGGGGTCCGCCGGATCACGAACGGCAGCGTCTGGCCCCAGGGGCACATGTACGAATTGATCTCGGGGATGTCGGTCTCCGCGTCGACGAGATTGGGAATAAATATACTATCGAGCTTCTCCTTCTCGAGGAGATAGGCCACGTGCCCGTGCGCGACCTGTATCGGGAAGCACGGCTCGGCGACGATCGACTCGAGACCGAGATGTATGATTTCTTTATTGGTGCGCGGGCTCACGACCACTTCCATCCCCATCGCCCGGAAGTAGGTGCTCCAGAAGGGGAACCGGTCGTAGTAGTACATCGCGCGGGGAATCCCGATACGCGGTGCACCAGTGCCGGACTGCGGCGAACAATCGATTCGCGTGCCGAGCCGCTCCTCGACAAATGGGATCGCATCCCGCTCGAGCAGCTCCCCGTAGCGGGCGACGAGATCATCGATCACGGGCTTCTTCGGAACCTTGGCCTTTTTTCGGTAGCGTTCACTGCACTTGTCGCCCCAGTACGTCTTCTCGCCCTCGACATTGAATTCCTTGATGTCACAGTAGTTCGTGCACCCCTTGCAGGTGAACTCGCGAATCTTGTAGTCGATCACCGTGAGGTCGTACCCGCGGAAGGTCGTCGACAGTTCCAGCGCCTGCACCTTCTCCCGCGCAAGGAGCGCCGAGCCGATCGCACCGATCACCCCGTTGTGGGGCGGCACGATGATCTCGGTGCCGAGAACCTCGCTGAATGCGGCGGCCACCGCGTCGTTGTACGCCGTCCCGCCCTGGAAAAAGATCACGCTTCCGATCCTCCGCCCGCGAACGACGCGGTTGAGGTAGTTCTGCACGACCGAGTAGGCGAGCCCCCCGATGATGTCGTTCTTCGTGGCCCCGCGCTTCATGTAGGCCGAAACGTCCTGCTCCATGTAGACGGTGCACCGTTCACCGAGGCGGATCGGCGCCTCGGAGGAAAAGGCGCGCTCGGCGAACTCATTCACGATATTCACGTCGAGCTTCTCCGCCTGCTCCTCGAGGAACGATCCCGTGCCGGCCGCGCACGCCTCGTTCATCGTGAAATCGACCACAACCCCCTCGTCGATGCGGATGTATTTTGAATCCTGCCCACCGATCTCGAAGATCGTGTCGACTTTCTTCTGTATCAGGCGCCCGCCGATAAACGACGCACCCGTCTTGTGCGCGGTGATCTCATCGTTGATCGTATCGGCGCCGATCAGCTCACCGATCAGCTCGCGGCCCGATCCGGTCGTGCCGACACCACGGACACGCACACGGTCACCGATCTCATGCTGTATCTCCTGGAGCCCGCTGTGCACGACCTCTATCGGCCGCGCCTGCGTGCGGAGGTAGATTTCCTTGATAACCCGGCCGTCGTTGTCGATCAGGGCGAGGTTCGTGCTGACCGACCCGACGTCGATACCGAGGTAGGCGTCGACGGGAAGCGTGCGCCCCTCGAACGAGTACGTCTCGATGCGGTCGCGGAGGAAGAGGACATTTTCTCTCGTCAGGCGCCGCCAGGAAGGAAACTCCCGTTTGCCGCTCCCGGAGAGACTCTTCAGATTATCCGTGAAGCACGCCACGTCGAATCCATCGCCGTTCTTCGAGGCGAGGATCGCCGCGCCGATCGCGCCGAGATGCACGCACGCCTCGGGGATGAAGAAATCATTCTCGTCCAGCTCGAATATCCCCCGCACCGCCTCGGCAACGCCGCGGTTCAACGCGACTCCCCCGATGAATGCGGTTCTCCCGTGAACATCCTTCCCCTTCGCGATGTTGCTCTTGAAGTTCCGGGCGACAGCCTCGCAGAGCCCCTTGAGGACCTCCTGCGGCCGGTACCCCTTCTGCTGCGCATGGATCATGTCGGACTTGGCGAAGACGCTGCACCGCCCGGCGATCTTGGGGGCGCGCTCCGTGGTACAGACGAGATCGCCCACCTCCTCGATCCGGAACCGCAGCCTGCTCGCCTGCTGGTCCATGAAGGAACCCGTCCCCGCCGCGCAGTCGCCGTTCGTCTCGTAGTCGACGATGCCGATAACGCCGCCCTCGTTCGATATCCGGATGAACTTGGAGTTCTCGCCGCCCATTTCAAAGATATTTTCAACGTCCGGGTGTATCGTGCCGACGCCGGTTGCGGCGGCCTTGAACTCGTTCTCGACCGGGAGGCAGAGGGAATTGCCAACGAGTTTTCCCGCCGAACCGGTAATCATGACGCCGCCCAGTTCCTCCGGCGTGATGTGATCGAGAAGCTCCCCGACCTGCCGGACCACCACATCGAGCGGCCGCCCCTGCACACGGTGGTACCGCGACACGGCGATCGCCCGGTCCGGATCGGATGGAAACGGGTGAATGCGGTCGACGGCGCCACCGGCCGCGGCCCCCAGCTTCTCGATGCGATCCCGCGGTCCGATGAGCGCCCACTTGGCGCTCACCGTTCCGACATCGATTCCCAGGCTGAGTTTCCTCACGATTTCACTCCTCACATGTATGTACTTTTCGGCGCCATGCAGCTTCATCAGCCGGTTATATCCGGAACGTCAAAAAACTACATGAGCCGTTACTATTTTCATAATTCGTTAAAATTCTACAATAGGCGGTGGATGGCGCAAGAAATATACAGCGTTCGGTCGAAATTCACGGCCGAACGGTCGGAAACAGTGGTTAAACAACTTTTAAAATTTTAATAACTTGCGGAGCTCGCGCGCCTGTGCGCGGCTGAGCGGTATCACGGGGCCTTCCGCATTCCCGAGACGCAGCCGGTAGCTGCCGCTGAGCCACGGCGTGATCTCGTGTATCCTCTGGAGGTTCACGATGTACGAACGGTGCGCGCGGGCGAACTTGCCCGGCGTAAGCTCCTGCATCAAACCTTCGAGCGAACGGAAGTTCGTCGCGCCCTCGATCCTGCCCGTTGCGGCCACGACCTCTCCCGAGGCGAGCGTGGCGTAGAGGATGTCATCCTCACTGACAACCAGGTGCCCGCTTCCCTGCCTGATGGGAATCCGTTTCGGCCCGCTGCTGATCGTGCGCACCAGCGCCGCCAGATCGGAGCGCTGCTCGAGCCCCTGCCGTATGCGCCGCATCCGCTCGATCGCCTCGACGAGCCGCTCCTCCTCCACCGGCTTGAGGAGGTAGTCGACGGCATGGACCTCGAATGCGCGCACCGCGTACTGATCGTAGGCCGTGATGAAGATGACCGCGGGTATACCTTCCATGTCCCCGAGCTTCTCGATGACCTGGAATCCATCGAGGCCCGGCATCTGAATGTCGAGCAGCACCACGTCGGGACGCGCCTTCCGGATCATCTCGACCGCTTCGAGGCCGTCCGCCGCCTCACCGGCGATCTCGATACGCGCGATCTTGCCGAGCATGCGCCGTATGTCCCAGCGGGCCGGCGCTTCGTCGTCGACGATGAGAACACGCAGCGAATCGTTTTCGATCATGTTCCGTCCCCTCCCGAACGGTCCCGCCTACCCGCGGCGTCAGGGCCTTTTCGCATGCTCCGATCCCCTCTCGACGGGAATCCGCACCGAAACGCAGGCCCCCCCGCCGGAGGCGGAGGCGATCTCCAGCGAGCCCTGCACCCCGTAGGCCACCTGCAGGCGCTCGCGTACGTTGCTGAGCCCGATCCCCGTCCGCTCCGCACCGTTGAATCCCATGCCGTCATCACTGATCGACACGCGCAGCCAATCCCCCTCGCGCACCGCATCGATCCTGATCGTTCCGCCCTCCCTCTTGCGCGATATGCCGTGCTTGACGGCGTTCTCGACGAGGGGCTGCAGGATCATCGCCGGCACGGGGACATCGAATGCACGGGGATCGACCTCCTTCTCGAACCGGATCTTGTCCTTGCCGAATCGCGCCTCCTCGAGACTCAGGTAGTCATCGATGAACTCGAGCTCCTTGCTGAGGGGCACGAAATCCTCGGTGCCGTGCAGCAGCCGCCGGAGTATCTGCGAGAGCTTGACGAGGATCCAGCGCGCCTTGTCGGGCTCCGTCCAGATACAGGACGTGGCGGCGTTCAACGTATTGAAGAGAAAATGTGGGTTGATCTGGCTGCGGAGCGCCTCGAACCGGGCGCGCACCGTGGCCATCCGCTGCTCTTCGAGCATCTCCTCGACACGCGTGTTGTGCCATATCTTGAGCGGGATGCCGACGCAGGCGAGGGTCGAGAGCCATACGACGAGTACCATCCAGGAGTGATCCATTCGAAGGGCGAACAGAGCGGAGGGCGTGGTCCACCGCGCAACACCGGTCCTGACCAGCTCCAGAATCAATATCGAGACGATGATCAGGGCGCGTGCGTCGATGCGCCGCTCCGCCCTGAACGTTTTGAATGACCGCAAGACGTTGTTGGGAGGCAGGGGGGAGAAATCCCAGAATTCCTCACGACGCGCGGTGACCCTCCGTATGATTCCTCCCGCGAGGCCGCAGAGGACCGTGAAGGGGAGCGCCGCCCATTCGCCCCTGAGCACGGCGGGAAGGCTCACCAGGGCGCCGATCGACGAGCCCTGCGCCATACCCGCCAGGAGCCCCACGAGAAACGTCCCCGAGAGCGAGAGATCGAGTCCCTCGTAGCCGGCCAGGACACGCACCGCCGTACCGGCCAGCAGCAGGATGCCGAAGATCAGCGAGAACTGCCAGCTCTCCCGCTCCGTCCGCCGGTCGCGAAGGAGGAGCCGTTTGAAAAAACTCGACGTCACGAGCACGACGGCCACCGCCGCCATGATCCCCATCTTGAAAAATAGAATAAAGACGACGAGCTGATCGCCGGTAAGACTCACCCTCGTCATGAACATGCTCCCTGTGCCGAATCCGTACCGCCGCGGAACGTATCGAGATAAATCCGGTCCCGCCGTGAACACGTCCCAGTATAACCCTTCGGGACATCTTTCCTCAAGGGGCTACATCGCGCCGGAAGGGGCGGGGCCCGCATGCACGTTCGCGGGTTCATGGACCGGGCAATAAAAAAGGAGCATACCCCCCACTCGAAGAATCGAGAGTATGCCCAATGAGAGAGTTAGACTCTGTCTATATTTGTATCATAAGCCTGATCGAATGTCAAAGAAAATATCGATACCGCCCGGGGACGATGCGGTGTAGATTATACCGTGAAGAAACGGTTCGAGGTGCGTATGTTCGGATTTTTCAAGAGGAGAAGGCGCCGGCGGCTCATGGGGCGGCCGTTTCCGCCGGATTGGCTCGGGTTCATCGAACGAAACGTTCCGTACTACCGGCACCTCCCACCGGACGACCGGCGGGAGCTCCAGGGACTGATCCAGGTCTTTCTCGCCGAGAAGCAATTCGAGGGGTGCGGCGGTCTCCGTCTGACCGATGAGATCCGGATCACCATAGCCGCCCAGGCCTGCATCCTCCTGCTGCACCGCGAGACCGACTTCTACCCGAACCTGATCTCGATCCTCGTCTACCCGGACATCTTCGTCGCCCCCGTCCACAGCCACGATCCGATCGGCACGATGAGCGACGAGGTGGAAGAGTACACGGGTGAATCCTGGGACCGCGGCGCGCTCGTCCTCTCGTGGAGCGATGTCGTGGAGGACGCGGCGGACATCCATGACGGCTACAACGTGGTCTTCCACGAATTCGCCCACCAGCTGGACGGCGAGAGCGGGAGCGACGACGGCGCCCCAAATCTTCCCGACGCCTCGATGTACGGCTCGTGGAGCCGCGTGCTGGGGCGCGAGTACCGCAGACTCGTCCGCGACATCGGGCGCGGCCGGGAAACGTTGCTCGACGAATACGGCGCCGAGGATCCCGCCGAGTTCTTCGCCGTCGCCACCGAATTTTTCTTCGAAATGCCCGTCGAGCTGAAGGCCCGGCATCCCGAGCTGTACGCGGAGCTCCGGAAGTTCTACCGGCAGGACCCGGC
>DATKWS010000061.1:0-7951 GCA_035529435.1 Patescibacteria group bacterium | reverse complement strand
CCCTCTACATCCTGCAGGACAGCCTGTATGTCGTGGAGAAGGGCCAGACGGCCGCGTACGTACCGTTCACGATCTGTAACGGTGACGCCTGCGCCGATCCGACGGCGTACGGATACGTGATCACCAGCACGGGCCACGTCGGCGCCGGCTTCCCGCAGGGCGGCACGACCCCGCCGGTTGACGGCGGCGAGTGCGGCGATGTCTACGGCGTCGTGGATGCGGGCGACGCGGAGATCTGCGATCTCGACACACTCGTGATCATTGCGTGGGATGCGCTGACCGGCACGGTCTACGACACCTGTGTGCAGGTCATTCACGTCGTCGAGCCGGTCCCGGTACCGCTCTTCACGACACCGGTCCTCGTTGTGGTGGCGCTGGCGATGGTTTGCACCGCAGCGATCATCCTGCGGAGGCGCGTCGCCAACAGGGCCTAGAAGTGAGCGCTCTCGCTCTCTCGCGGTGCATCCCATTGCCGTGAGGCGCGTGGAAACGCGACGCGAGGAGGGGAGCAACGGAGGCGAAAGGAACAATCGCCTCGAAGGTGTGCCGGTGCGGGATTCACTCCCGCACCGGCTTTCTTTTCGATACGCCGCTCGTGTATTGTTCGATTGTTCCATCCGGTGTGCTCCGTTCCGGGGTGGTGTATTTCCGGCCCTTTGTGCACTTCTATTCGGAAGGATCTTCTGGTATCATGCCGACGGCCGTTCCGGGGACGCCCGGCGGCATCCCCGATAGCGGCGTACAGGTGTCCGTGTTACCGTGTGTGCAGGATGAAAGGCTCACAATGAGCGGTAGGGTGATAACGGCGGGCAGCTTTCCGGAGCTGGAGGGCGCCATTCGGCATGAGATCGAGCGGATCGGGCGTCATGATCCCTTCGCGCGCGTCGACGTGCTCGTCGGTTCGAACCTCCTCGGCATTCATCTGAAAAGAAGGCTGGCCGGGACGCTCGGCGGCCTGTTCAACGTTCATTTTCTCACCTTTGTCGATCTCGCCGCATCTCTCCAGGCCGGTACGGGAGAGGGCTCGGTGGGGCGGTTGCTCCCGCTGGCGGAGCGTGTCGTCATTTCCGACATTCTCTCCGCGGACGTGCCCTCCTCCCTCCGTGAGGCCGCTAAAACGAGGGGATTCGCCGCATCCCTGCTCGAGACGTTCGACGATCTCGCCGAGGGCGGGTGCACCCCCGCGCTCGTGCATCGAATCATGCGCGGCCGGGACACCGGTACGGGTATCAGCGAGCGTGCGGGGGATATTCTTCACCTGTACGCCCGATACCGGCGGCGGCTGAATGAGTATGGGGATGATACCCATTCCCGGTTCTTGCGCGCCGTAGAGGAGTGCGATACCGGCCGGATGGGAGGTCCCCTGCTCATCTACGGCTTCTACGATTTCAACGAGATGCAATGGCGGTTGATCGAGGCGATCGCAGCCGGTCCGGGCGTAGTACTGTTTGTGCCCTGGTGCGGCGATGCATCGCACCGCTTCGCAGCACGGACGATGGCGCGGATTGAGCGGAGCGGTTTTACCGTCGAGCGTGTCGATCATGCCGGGAGCGACCGATGTGCTCCCGAACGGATTGTTTTCAGCGCTCCCGGCGAGGAGGAGGAAGCGGGGGGAATCGTCAGGCGGGTATTGGCGTTTGCACGCGACAGGGGGTTGCATTTCGGGGAGGCGGGAGTACTCCTTCCCGCCGTGGATCCGTACCGGACGCTCATCGTGGAGGCGCTCGACGATGCGTGCATTCCCTGCTTCACGAGGGAGGGGGCCGGGGCGGATGGCCGGGCGCCGTTCAGCGGCGCGTTGCGCCTGCTCGGGCTGCTCGGCGGCCGGATCGTCCGGCGCGCGCTCACGGAGTTCCTCGTCACCGCACCGCTTGCGGGACATTCGGACGATGACGATTTTTTCTCTCTCTGGGCGAGAATGAGCGCCGAGGCCGGTGTATCCGGTGCGGGCGGATGGGTCGAGGAGAATCGCCGGTTGGTCGAGATGCTGGAGCAGGGCGGCGGCGGGGACGACGAGTCGCTCAGGCGCGCGGACGCGGCCCGGCTGGTGGGCGGCGTTCTGGAACGTCTCGCGGCGGCCCGGGCGGTGTTCGAACGGGAGGCGACGTGGCGAGAATACGCGCACACGTTCTCTTTTTTGATAACGGAACTTTTCACCCCCTCTGAGGATCGTGAGCGTGTCCGTGCCGTCATCGATCAGCTCGGTGAGCTCGATCGCTTTTCCAGCCCCGCGGCGTACGACATGTTCGCATATATCTTCGAAACGGCCCTCCAGGGTCTCGGGGGGAGTCTCGGACATCTGGGAAGCACCGGCGTCAATCTCTTGACGATCGGAGAGGCGCGCGGCATCACCTTCAGGGTCGTTTTCATTCCCGGCCTGATCGAGCGCACCCTGCCCGGCGTCGTTCGGCAGGATCCGTTCCTACGGGACGAGGAACGTTCGGCGCTGCGGCATCTCAGCGGCGGGCTCATCTCCCTGCCGGCCCGGATGGATCGCCTCGAGGAAGAGAAGCTCATGTTCAGGCTCGCTACCGACGCGGCGGGGGAGACGCTCGTGTGCTCGTACCCGCGGTACGAGGCCGGAACGGGCAAGGCGCTGATCCCCTCGTCGTACCTGCGCCTGCTCGGGCCTCCCGCGGATGAGCCCCTCCGGGACCGGGCGATGCCGGTGCGCTGGCAGACCTCCGGCGAGGATGGTGCGGCGCCCTGTCACCCGGCGAGCGAGGCGGAGTACGATCTCCAACAGGCGTTCGGCGTGAAAAACGGCGCCGGCTCACTCGCACCGAATAGATTTCTCGAGAGGGGGATCGCACTGGTCAGGGCCCGCTGGGGAACGCGCCGGTTCACGCCGTACGACGGCGTGTTCTCCTCGCGCGCGGCGCTTCGTGAACTCTCCGACCTGCTCGATTCGCGCGGATGGAGCTTCTCGCCGACATCGCTGGAGGCGTACGCGGGCTGCCCCTTCAGTTACTTCCTCGGGCATATGCTCGGTGTGGCGTTTCTCGAGGAACCGGAGCGGGCGCTGTCCATCACACCGCTCCAGCGGGGAAACATCGTGCACGCGATACTCGCACGTCTGTACGATGCATTTCGGAAGGAGAATCTTCTGCCGCTCGGGGAGGGCGCGTGCGCGGAAGCGGCGGCATTGACCGGAATGATCACGAACCGCTTTCTCGACGATTATCCGAAGCACGAGCCCGTCGGATTGCCCGTATTCTGGGAGATGGAGCGGCGGGTGATATCAAACGCGATCATGCAGCTCGTCGGGGAGGAGTGCGTGGATGAAACGGACTACCGCCCGGCATTTTTCGAGAAGTCGTTCGGTGTTCGCAGCAGGGCCGCGGACGTTTCATTCGCATGCGCGGATCGAATGGTTCATTTTCACGGCCGTATCGACCGTATCGATCTGGGTGAGGGAGCGCGATTCCGGGTGATCGATTACAAGACGGGGAGCCTCGATCGTTTCAAGGATCAGGAGCTGGGTGGAGGAACGACGCTGCAGCTTCCCATCTACCTGCTGGCGGCTTCGAAACTGCTCGATCGGCCGGTGGCTGCTGGTATCGCGCAGTACTGGAGAATAGGTTCGGGACGGGGAAAGCACCGCATCTCCTACGCGGGTGAGACATGGTCCGAAGGGGAGCCGGCCCTTGCGCGGATACTCGATGCGATCACGCATGGCATCGAAGGCGGGATCTTCTGTGCGGTGCCGGGGTCCGATCGATGCTCTTACTGCGCGGTTCGCAGCGCCTGCCCGTCGGGTTCGGCGCGGATCTTCGAGAGAAAAGCGGCGAATGACGAGCGGTGCAGGGAGTATCTCGAGGCCCGCGAACCGGCACGTGAAGGTTGATCGAGCGGTGGAGCGGAAACGGAGAAACCGGAAGTGAGCGGAAAACGCGGCGGAAACGACACAGCGCCCACCGGAAAGGACCGGCGGCAGCCCCTCGTCGATGCCGCGGACCGGTTGCGCGCCATTCATGATTTCAGCGAATCCCTCTGCGTCGAGGCGGGGGCGGGAACGGGCAAGACGAAACTTCTCATCGACCGCTTTCTCGAGATAATTCGCACGGGAAAAGCCCGCTGCACACAGGTGGTCGCCATTACCTTCACCGAGAAGGCAGCGGGAGAGATGAAGATACGCCTCCGGGAGGAGATCGAAGCCCTGCTCGGCGGTGAGGCGATCGATGACGTGGAACGCGAGCGCTTGACGGCGGCGCGGGACGATCTCGAGCGTGCGCCGATATCGACGATACATTCGTTTGCCTCGGCCATTCTGCGGGAACATCCGATCGAGGCCGGTATCGACCCGTTGTTCGTGCAGCTCGACGCCCTCGAGGGATCGCTGTGTATCGAAGAGTGCTGGGAAGCGTTCCTCGAGCGGGTGTCCCCACCGTTCGATTCGCTGCTCAGGCGTTTCATGCTGTTCGGTGTGGGGATCGATCAGGTACGGGATGTCGCCATCGGTATGTATGAACGGCGCGGTGAACGGTACGTCTCCGGCATTCCCGGGATGGATCGTTGGGCGGATGGCGGTGGCGGGGGGCCTGCACCCGGTCGGGACGGCCCGGGGAGTGTCCGGTCCGGGCACGGTGTTCCCCCGGCCGGTGCCGTTCGTCCCGGGAGCGCAGATCTCGATGTCGCCGCCATACTCGATGACTTCAGTGGAGCCGTCGCGTTGCGAAGCGGGCTCGTGGCGCGGGCCGGTGCGCTTACGGCCCTGGCCGGGGCTCACTGCACGGACGAGAGCGATCCGGGGTACCGGGTGATCAATGATTTCGGCGCCGCGCTGGATGGCATGGAGGACCTCGAGGATGGGGAACTGGAAGATTTTCTCGTTTCGGTATCCCCGCCCAGGCTCAACGCGGGGAACAAGAGCAACTGGAGTCCGGACGATACGTGCGCGGAGCAGAAACGGCTCATCCGTGAGGTACGGCAGGTACTCGAGGAGTACCGGGGCCGGGTCGCGGACAAGCTGCGGGATGCTCTCCGGGTCTGGCTCGAGGCATTCACCGGTTTCGTCGATGAGCGCAAGGCGGCGGACGGTGTGCTCGACTTCGATGATCTCCTGATCCGAACGCGGATCCTCCTGCGGGATGAGAGCGCGCTGCAGTCTCTCAGGCGCCGATACCGTTACATCCTCGTGGACGAGTTTCAGGACACGGATCCTCTGCAGGCCGAGATCATCCTGATGCTCGCCGGTGGTGAACGCACATCCGGCGCCGCCGCGATCGAACAGGGAAAGCTCTTCGTCGTCGGCGATCCCAAGCAGAGTATCTACCGGTTCAGAAGGGCCGATGTCGAGATCTACGAGGAGGTCAAGGAGCTGCTGTCGCGTACCGGTTCACACCTGAAGATCGTGCAGAATTTCAGGTCGGTGCCGGGGATCACCGGGTGGGTGAACGGGGCCTTCTCGGTGATTATTCAAAAGCCCGCGAAGGGGCGTTTCCAGCCTTCCTACGAACCGATCCATCCCCATCGCACCGGCGGTGGTCCGGCCGTCATACAGCTCGATCTCGAGATGCCGGCGGCGGATGCCGCTGTCGGCGAGGTGCGGAGGCATGAGGGGGAGGCGATCGTGCGGGCGATACGGAGGCTCGTAGCGGAGGGACGGGCGGTGGGCGATGCGGAGCGGGGCACACAGCACCGTGTGCGGTACGGGGATATCGCCGTTCTGTATCCCGGCACGACCGGCATCGATTTTTACGAGGATCCGATCCGTGCCGAGGGAATTCCCTATATCGTCGAGGGTGGAAAATTATACTACACACGCCAGGAGGTTCGCGACCTCGCCGCGGCGCTGTGGTCGGTGGAGGATCCGTGGGATTCGCTCTCACTCGTCGCAACGCTCCGTTCACCCCTGTTCGGATTCAGCGACGAGGAGATATTTCTGTACGTACGCTCGGGCGGCCGTCTGCGGTACCTCGACGGCGGGCCGCCTCGTGACGGCCGCTTCGCGGATATCGCCGCAGCGTTCGATCTACTCGCGGAACTGCACCGGCGCCGGAACGAGCACGGCCCGGCCGGCACCCTCAGACGATTGCTCCGCCGCACGGGATACCGTGAGCTGTCCGTGCTGCGGACGCACGGAGAGCAGCGGCTGCTCAATATCGAAAAAGCCGTGCAGATCGCACGGGCATTCGAGGGCGGTGCGCACTCGTACCGGCGATTCGCCGAGTGGTTCCGGCGGCAGGAGATGCTCGGCGCCGTCGAGAGCGAATCACCCGTAGTTGACGAGAGCGAGGATGCGGTGCGGCTCATTACGATTCACAAATCGAAGGGCCTCCAGTTTCCCGTCGTGATCATGGCCAATCTCGTGCAACGCAGGACGCGATCTTCCGGCATCATTCTCGAACGCGGCGCGCGCCTCGCCTTCAAGCTCGGAAGCGAGCTGAAAACGAGCGATTTCGAGACGCTCAAGGAGCGGGAAAGGGAGCGGGACGAGGCCGAGGTGGCGAGACTGCTCTATGTGGCCGCAACGAGGGCGGGGGATATCCTCGTCGTGCCGCGGGTGGAGCGGCGTGGGAGTTTCTTTGAGTTGATCGACCCGCATCTGCCCGGAGGATGTCATGGCGCCGGGGGGAGTGATACGGCGGGGAGCGTGGCTTCCGGCGATGGGGCCGGGAGGAACGGTGATCCGCCGCGGAACGGGACCGGTGGTACGGGTGTACCGGCCGGCGTCGAGACATGGCGGGTATCGGAGCTCCCCCCGCTGCGCGGTGAAGCCGGGTTGTTCGTCGGGCTCCCGCGCCTCGACGGCCACGAACGGGAGCGGGCCGCCCGGCGAAAAAACGAATGGATCAGCGCGCGGGACGGGATGATCGAACGGGGCAAGCGCTGCCCGGTGGTCATTACGCCATCGGGGATGGAGCGTGCCGCCGCGGAGGAGGCGGTGGGCGCCGGCGATGACTCGAGAACGGGAGGCGCACGGCGCGGAGCGGTGCCCGGACCCGGCCGTAAGGCGGCGAACGGGGCGGAGCGCGCGCTCGGTATCGGGAGCGCGTTTCACCGCCTGATGGAGACCGTCGACCTGGAGGGAACGGGGGATATTTCGACCCTCGCCGCGGCGGCCGCCTCGGAGCACGGGATCCCCGGCGATGCCACCGAGCTCGAGAACCTCGCCAGGAGGGCGATCGCTGCGGATCCGGTGCGCCGCGCGTCGCGGAGCGGGCGCGTTCTCAGGGAAGTTCCGTTCACACTGTCAATCGAGCTCGTATCCGAAGATCGATCCGGCCGGGGGGGAGGGGAGAGGGCCGGCGCACGCCCCGCAGTGAGTGGCCGCGCGACCGGTGGATCCCGACTGCCGCTCTCCCTGTCGCTTCCCGGCATCGCGGCCGGAGCTCCCGCGCGCCACCTGCTCGAGGGGCGAATCGACCTGCTGTTCGAGCATGATGGCGTATGGACGGCCCTCGACTACAAGACCGATGCCGTCGAGGCGGATGAGGTCGATGCGCGATTCCTCACATACCGCACGCAGGGTATTCTCTACGCAACGGCGCTCGCGCGATTCGGTTTCACGCTCGGGGGCGGCGTACTCTTCTACTTCGTGCGCCCCGATCAGGTCCGGCGTCTCGCCGTGGACGGTGCGCTTCTCGAGGAGGGGGAAGGGCTGGTGAGGGAGGCGCTTCTCACACACCTCACGTAAGGCCGGGTGGTCCGCCCAGTGCATCGCGTATCGACCGGTCGGTCACCGTGATCCCGAGACCGGGGGCGTCGGGAAGTACGAGCTTTCCGCGAACCGTCCTGACGCCGGCGGCCGGATCGTTGGTGATGAGGACGTTGCCGTCCAGATCGGCGAAATCGACGAGGGGTGAAATCTGCGCCGCCGCGGTGATCCCGATTGAGCTCTCGATCGTGCACCCCAGCATGACCTGCATCTTGCAGGCACGCGCCGTGTGGATCATCCGGATCGCTTCCCGAATCCCCCCGCACTTGGTGAGCTTGATATTTATGCCGT
>DATKWS010000060.1:0-4561 GCA_035529435.1 Patescibacteria group bacterium | reverse complement strand
GGACTCCACGAATGCACGGCTCATGATGGAACGGCTCGACGGACATCCCGAGTATTTCGTCCCCGTGTACCGGACCGAGACCGCGGCCCTGTTCGCCGGGATTGTATCACGTCAGGGTGAAGCTCGTGGTGAAGACACAGTACGCAAATCACACGATCCGGGATTTCCTGAACGACCGGGATTCGCTGTCGGGGAAAATCATGACCGAGGTACACGTGGAATAGTATCGGACGGAGTACCGGATGTGCCGCCTGCATGAGGAGGAACCGTCATCACATTTCTGAGACGCAGCGGAGGGATATTCGCGACAAACATCGTGGTGACGGCGCTTTCCATGGTAGCCGGGATCATCATCGCCCGCAAGCTGGGACCGGATCTACGCGGCACGTGGGGGCTCGTTCTTCTCGCCACGCGGGCCGTCGGGTTGCTGCACCTGGGATTGGGGCCGGCGATCACCTACCACACCGGGAGGGGCGACCTCGATAAACGTGATCTGCTGACATTCACGATCGTGAGCGCGCTCGTCCTCGGCGTGGTGTTTTCATCGATATTCTTCGTTATTTATCCCCACATACCCAATATCTGGGAGGATGTGCCCACCGTCATCATCCTGATCGGGATCGCGTCCGTACCGTTCACCTTCCTGCTCAACTTCTACCGGCAGTTCCTCATGGGCATGCTGAAGGTGATGCAGAGTAATGTGCTTGATATCATCCGCGTCACGGTATACCTCGGCTCGGTGATCGTTCTCGTGTTGATATTGAACGGAAAAGTGCTCGCGACCACGATCAGTTTCACCATCTCGGTGGCCATCGCAAGCATCGTCGGCGTGTCCCTGCTCTCACGGCACTTGAAGCCGTCGCCGCACCTCAATCTGGCGCTGATGAGACCGATGTTCAAATACGGACTCAAAGCCTACCTCGTGATCATCTTTCACTTTCTCAACTACCGCTTCGATATCTTTCTCATCAAGTACTTTCTCACCAACAGCGACGTCGCCTTCTACCAGATTGCGGCGGGAATGGCGGAGCGGATGTGGTACATACCGAACGCATTGAGCTTCGTTCTGGTGCCGACGCTTCTCTCCATGGACAAGGGATCGACGAAGTTCACGACGAAGGTATGTCGGAACGGCTTCTTCGTCATGCTCCTCCTCGCCGTGGCGGTGCTCATCGGCACCAAGTACGCCGTCCTGCTCCTCTACGGAGAGGAGTACCGTCCCGTCACCTATGCACTCTACTCGATCCTCTGGGGGGTCACCGTGACCACGGTGTACAAGGTCATCTTCGCTCACTTCGCGGCGAAGAACCGTCTCAATATCACGATCATCGCCGCTTCCTTCTCGCTCATCATGAATCTCGGCCTGAACATCTACATGATCCCGCGATTCGGGATCGTGGGTGCGGGCATATCGACGAGCCTGTCGCAGACCGTGCTGACCGGCATCCTCATCGTATTCTTCCATCGATACGAGAAGGTCCGGCTCAGGGAGATCCTCGTCCCGGACCGTGAGGACTTTGCGAGCTACCGCAGGGCTATCATGAAGGGGCTGCGGAGGGTGCATCTCATCCGCGGCGACCGCTGAGCCGCACCCGCGCACCCCGGCACGGGGCGGGAGCCCGTGCGGGGTGGGCCGATACGAAGGATGCCCGGCCGGTACCGCACGCACTCTGCTTGGCCTGCCGTGCGTTCCTCATCGGTTCGACGGCAGGGGAATCTGCTCCAGCTCCAGGTAGACGCCCGATTTCTCAAAGACCCGCCGGCGTACGTCGGCGATCAGGGCGAGAATGTCACCGGCCGTGGCGCCGCCGGTGTTGTAGATGAAGTTCGCGTGCCGCCTGCTGACCTCTGCGCCCCCCACGCGCAATCCCTTGCACCCCGCCTCCTCGACGAGCCGCCCCGCGAAATCGCCCGGTGGACGCTTGAACACACTGCCGGCGTTGGGCGGATCGAGGGGGAAGTTCGTGCGCCACTTCGTCCATTCCGCCTCGACCTCCCGTACCGCCTCGCGCGGATCGACCGGCGTGAGCGCGAACTCGGCGCCGAGGATCAACCAATCGGCCTGCTGGAACATGCTTGAGCGGTAGGCGAACGCGAGCTCGCTGCGCTGGAATACCCGCCGCCTCCCGGAGCCCGTGACCGCCGCGACGCGGCGGATCAGCGCGGCCGTCTCCTGCTCGACGACCTTCGCGTTCATGAGAACGGCGCCGCCGACGGTACCGGGGACGCCCGCTATCGAGACGAGGCCCCCGAATCCCTTGCGCGCCGCTTCGCGCGCCAGATCGACGACATCGACGCCGGCATCGGCCCACACGCCGCCATCGAGAAACCTGACGCGTGCGGTGGAACTCTTCAGCTTGAGGACGATACCCGCTATCCCCCCGTCGGGAGCGATAACGTTCGTACCGCCGCCGATGATGGTGAGCGGTGCGCCCGCCCGGCGCGCGTACCGGTACACACGGGCCGCCTCATCACTGTCCCGCGCGCAGGCGAGGATCTCCGCCTCACCCCCCACCCGGTAGGCGGTATGCCGCTCGAGACGCTCTCCGGAGAGAACATCGCCCGTGATCCGTCCGCGTATCTCCCGGATCATATCCACGCCGGCCGGTCCTCCTGTCGACTACGCCCGCCGCTTGATCGCGGCGCCGATCCCCCCGAGCTTGCGCTCGAGACGCTCGTAGCCACGGTCTATCTGGTAAATGTTGTCAACGACCGTCTTCCCCTCGGCCGCCAGGGCGGTGAGAATTTCGGCGGTGCCGCCCCGGAGGTCCGTCGCACGCACGCGCGCGCCCCTGAGCCTGCGCCCCCCGTGAACGACGGCGCAGTTGCCGAAATGATCGATCCGGGCACCGAATGCGCGAAGCTCCTTCACGTATCCGAAACGGTCGGTGAATCGTTGATCGGTTATGGTGGAATCTCCCGGCGCCGTGAGGGCGAGGGCGGCGAACAGCGGCTGGAGGTCCGAATTCACGCCGGGATACGGGGCGGTGAACATATCGAAGGAGCGTATTCCCTTTGCGCCGGATACATACACCGATCCTCCCCATTCGAATATATCCATGCCCGCCTCTTTCAGGTACTGCGTATCGACCCGGAGCGTGGAGAGATCATAATCCTTGATCACGATCTCACCGCGCGTCATCCCCGCGGCGATCATGTACGTCATCGCCTCGTCGCCCCCCTGCATGATGCGGTACCTCGTCCCCTTGAGCCGCCGCACCCCCTCGATCTCCATGACCCGGCTCGAGACCTTGATCCGTGCACCCATGCTGCAGAGAAATCGCGCGAAATCCTCGTTCTCGGGGCGGGTGTTCGCGTTCCGAATGACGGTTGTGCCCTGGGCGCGGCACGCGCCGATCATGACGTTCTGCGTCCCCGTGGTGGAAGGGAGGTAGAAATCGACCTTCGCACCCCTGAGGGCCCGTGCCGTCCCGCGGATCCCCTTCCCG
This sequence comes from Patescibacteria group bacterium, assembly GCA_035529435.1. Lineage (GTDB taxonomy): Bacteria > Krumholzibacteriota > Krumholzibacteriia > Krumholzibacteriales > Krumholzibacteriaceae > DATKWS01. Next base: position 1,112 of record DATKWS010000060.1, on the reverse strand, counting down.
TCGACCGATATCTTCGATCCGAGCGCCCGCAGGCCGGTGAGGTGGAGATCGAACTTCCTCGAACCGATGTCGCACCCCCCGGGAAACGGGAGCGACACCTCGCCGAAGCGGGCGATCAGAATACCGAGCAGTATCAGCGATGAGCGTATCCTGGATGCGAGAAGCGTGGGCACGACCGTTGTGTTCAATCCCGACGGATCGACCGTGACACGTGATCCCCTGATCTTCACCGCCGCGCCGAGCCGCCTCATGACGCGTATCGCAACCTTGATATCCTGCATCTGCGTCGGAACGTTCTCGAGCTCCACCACTCCCTCGCTCAGCAACGACCCGAGCAGTATCGGCAGCGCTGCGTTCTTCGCGCCGCTCAGATGCATCTCCCCCGACAGCGGTGTACCGCCGACAATTTCGAATACCGCCATTATGCACTCCCCCGCATTACAAATTTCGTATCTCTCTCGTACGCCGACAGAAGTTACTGTAGCAAGAGATATTCGAATCCCGGGAAAATTTCAAATAGTAAATGCCCGGCCGTCTACTCGATACGGCGCGGGGAGGCCGCTTGCGATTCGGCCCGAATGTACGCCAGGACCGCATCGGCCACGAGCTCGTATCCCCGTGCGTTATAATGCACGACCGGCCGATCGGGGAACAGGCTCAAGGGATCGGGTTGGGCGGAGAACACGCCGTGTATATCGATACAGGGAACATCGAGGTCCTTCACCAGCGCGAGCACACCCTCTCTGAATCGATCGCCCTGCTGGTGATTCGAGTAGCGGTTCTTACCCGGCAGGTACACGAACACCAGTGATCCGCCCCACGCTTCGACGCATTTTCTGGCCTCGGCGAGGACAACACCGAACTGCGCCAGTTCCCCGGTGAGGTCCGCGGATTCGGGGAACATGAACCGGATCCTCCTGCGCAGCGCCTTCAAAGCGATTATCGAGAACAACGACCGCTCCTTCAGTACTTCGCGTACGGCGCACGCGTGGACGTTTCCGCCACGCTTCCTGGCGTCGAGCTCCCGCCGGAGGGATTGCTCGACGATGTACGACAGGGCGCTGTCGATAAAGGCCTGTTTCTCCATCAACCGCTGGGAAAAATCGGGGTCC
>DATKWS010000059.1:0-5385 GCA_035529435.1 Patescibacteria group bacterium | reverse complement strand
ATATCGTGCCGATCGAGGAGCTGCACCGCATCGCCATCGATATGACGGGCGAGCCGCAGAGGCCCGAGTACGAGGACCGGATCGTCGGTCTCATCGAGTGGCGGGACGGCACGGTGATCGACGTGGTGCGCCAGTTGAAGGTGTAAAGAAACAGTGAGCGGAGGAAACTCGAACCTCGCCAAGGAGCTTGCCGATCTCATCACGCGGTCGGCCGAAGAGAGCGGACTCTTCATCCGTGATCGCGGGGCGATCCGCGCGCTCGCATTGAAGGACCCCGTGACCCTCAAGGCGCGTGGCACGAGCGACGCGTTGAGCAGATACGGGAGTCCTTCGTTCATCAGCAGGGTCACGAGCCGTTCCGCGCCGATGACGGAAATATTCTTCGGCAAACCGGGTGAGCGGCAGGAGAAAACGCTCAGGGCCGCTGCGGACTACATCATCAGCTCGGGGACGAAGCTGCTCGTCATGGACAAGATGATGGGGCTGCATCCCGAGCACCGGCACCACTGCAGGACGATCGTCACCCCCGACTTCGCGCGCATGCTGCTCCTCTGGGACAAGCTGATCTTCGACCTCCCCCCCGGGATGGAGCAGGAGCCTCCCGACCAGGTGCAGATCATGATACCGGAATGGTACCGGATCGCCGGCAAGCTCGGCCTCCCTCCGGTGAGTATTCTGGTCGATGCGACCAGCCGCGTGACGTTCGCCCTCGGCTCGGACTATTTCGGCGAGGTCAAGAAGGGGCACCTCCGCATGGCGATGTACATCGAGAAGGTCCGCTACGAGAACGGCGACGGTGGGGGGCTCGGCGTACACGCAGGCGGAAAGGTGATCAGGGCGAGGAACGCGGAGAGCAGCGCGGTCGAGGACAAGGGGGCGCTCTTCTTCGGCCTGAGCGGCACGGGCAAGACGACGCTGTCCGTTCATCACTTCTGGCTCGATCCCGATGCGGGTGAGACCGTGATCATCCGCCAGGACGACTTCTTCGTCCTCGGCGAGGGCGGGCGGGCCTATGGAACGGAGGACAACGCGTACATCAAGACGGAAGGGCTGGAGGCGGAATCGCAACCGCTCCTCTACACCGGGGCCACCAGCCCGCACGCGGTACTGGAGAATGTATACATCGATCCGAAGACGCTCGACGTCGATTTCTTCCGCTACGATCATCCATTCGTGCCGGGCGGCCAGTGCTACAACGGGCGGGGGATCGTCGTGCGGCGCGAGCTCGATTTCACCGACGATCGGATCGATCTCGACCGGGTCGACATGATCTTCTTCATCACGCGGCGCGAGACGATCGTGCCGCCGGTGGCGCGGCTCGGCCCCGAACAGGCAGCCGCATTCTTCATGCTCGGCGAGTCGATCATCACCTCGGCCGCCGATCCGACCAAGGCGGGCCTGTCGGTTCGCGAGGTCGGCACCAATCCCTTCATTGTCGGGTCGAGGGGCAATGAGGGCAATATTTTCCATCGTATCCTCAAAGCGAATCCGCACATCCAGTGTTTCCTCTTCAACACGGGGGGATTCGGCGGGCGGAACATCGACCGCTCGTTCGAGCGCCTCGACTCGGTCGAGAGCCTCGACAAGCTCCAGGGCTTTCTGAAGGGTCGCAGGCACGAGGATATCGGAACGCCCTACGAGTTCGAGCTCAGGGACGGCACGAGGGCGGAGTTCAGGCTCGCCCTGGTCCGCTACGAGGTCTTTTACAGTTACAAGCGCGTGCGTTCGCGGTACAACCTCAGGGCGGTCATCGAGGGCGTCGAGACGGGACGAATCCCCGGCGCCGAGGTGGAGCTGGTCGAGGTCGGCGTCCTCGCCGGGCAGAAGATCAGGATCCAGGACTCGACGGCGATCATACGCGAGATCGCCCGCGGGCGCATCGAATGGACGCGCGACGATTACTGGGGGTACGATGTTCCCGCTGTGATCCCCGGGCTGGATCTCGACCGCTTCGATCCCCGCCGGTACTACTCCGACGCCGAGATCGACATCATGAACGGTACGCTGCGCGCCGAGCGCGCGACGTGGCTCAACAGCTTCCAGGACCTGGACCCCGAGATCACCAACGCGCTGGGGTAACGCGCCGGCCGATATGCCATCCTGGTACGATCTCGATCCGGTGATCGCCGGGGCGTTGGGATGATTCTCTGTAGATTTATAACGCCGCCTGTTTCGTCAATGCTCTTTTCGCCGATAGATCGCCGTGAAGGCAGTCTTTTAAAGCCAAAAATATACGTGTTATAATACTCACGGTTGCGCGATGGGGGGAAAGACGGGAGGTACACGGTGAGCGCGTCGGCTCTTACTAATTCACGGAAAGATGGCAGGTACCGGGCATCCCTGAAAACACTCTCGGACCGCGAACTGCTCAGCGGTCTCGAGGGGCTGCACGGGACCGAGCGTGAAGCGCAGCTGAAGATTCTCTACAACCTCATCGAGGTCGATCAGCGGCGGCTGTATCTGCTCCTGGGGTTCGGTTCGCTGTTCGAGTTCTGCACGGACCACCCGGGATACACGAAATCCTCCGCGGGGAGACGGATACGCGCCGCCCGGTACACGGATCGGTTCCCCGAGTTTTCTGAGCTGTTCCGCCGGTGTACGGTAAACCGTACATTCACTCCCAACTGTAAAGATAATCTTACCGATACTGGTGCGCCCGAGCGGGTTCTGCTCGAGCAGAAGTATAAACTGGAATTCTCCGTGAATCAGAATTTCATGAAGAATTTAAATAAGATCCGATCTCTGCTCTCGACGAAATACCCGCGATCAGAACAGCCGGTGGATACCGATCGTCCAACGGAAATCCCATTTCTCTTCATCGCCGGTGAGAACCGGATGACTGATGTATAGGGGGAACTCGGCGGTGAGCCATTTGATATTGAAGCCGATACCGAAGTCCTGGAGCACCTCGTCGAAGACCTCCCCCGGGAACCCCGTGCGCATCGCGGGCGGAAGTCCCTCGAGTGGATCCGCATCGAGTATCTTGCCCCAGTCGTAGAAGAGGTAGAGCCGGTGGTCGAGCCACCGCGAGAGGCCGCGGCTCAGGGGCAGCGGGAACGGTAGCTCAAGCTCGATGTTGGAGCCGAAGACGCGCCGGAAGCTGTAGTCACCGTCGAAGTACCCGCGGAGGTTCGCGTCCCCCGGCACGTGGAAATTGTTGTAATAGTCCCTCGGGAATCCCCCTACGCTCCGCAGCCAGAAATAGTTCTCCTTCTGCATGACGCCGGCGCCGGCCAGATTGAACATCTCCTGGAGGGGCGGGTCGATCGAGCTGTACCCGAGAAATAACCGCACGTACGGCTTCAATGGGAGCGGGTAGCGGCGCGCCGGCCACAGCCGCGCCTCGATCGATGTCTTTTCATAATTGAAATCGCTCCCCCAGAAGGAGCGGTCGAAATCGAACGAGAGGGATGTCGCGAGGAGATCCGTCGTCGGGGCGATGGAGAAATTGAGGCCCGCCCGCAGGTTGATCCCCTTCTCGTACGAATAGGGGAAAACATACGCGCTGTCCGTCAATTCGTGGTAGAGGAATCGGAGCGAGAAATGCTTGGCGAGCGGGTCGAAGACCGAGTTGCGCCGGATCTTGTTGACCTCGGCGAATACTCCCTGCCGTCCCTCGCGATAGTAGGCTTCACCGAAGAAGTCCGCGTCGCGGCCGAGAAAGCCCAGGGGATGGGAAAGCGATCCGTAGGCGTCCACCGTCTCGCTCTCGAATCCGTAGAGACCCTGGAGGGTGAACGTGCGGTACCGGTTGTCGTAGCTCCCGCGGAGCCTCAGCCCGGCCTTGCCGCCGTCGATGTCGTTGTAGTAACCGATCGGGAGGTAGCGGTATTCGAAGGCGTCCTGCCGGTAGTGGTCCCTGAACGGGAGATCGAGCTTGAGGTCCCGCCGGCGGGGGGAGAAGTTATCGATGTGGCGGATGTCGAGGATCTCGTTGTCGGGATTGATTGCGGCCGACACGGGCTCCACGGCGAAGGTGAAATTCCGCTCGATCGACCTCAAGAGGCCATCCACGCGCTCGGTGACCGTGTTGCCGTCTTTCAGGCGGATGGCGATGGTGACCGGCATCATCATCTCGCCGTTTCGTTCTATCTTCACGTTGGCCCGGAAGTTGTCACCGTCCTTCTTGACCTTGAAGCTGGAGATGCGGTAGTCGCAGGCCTTCGTCGTGTGGAGCCACTGCCGGAAGAGCTCGCCGAGGTCCATTCCCGAGACCTCCTCGCACACCGATCGGAAGGCCTGCTCGTCGACGTGCTTGAACTTCCACCGCTCGAAGTAGGTGCCGAGTATCTTCCTGAAATTCTCGTCCCCCACCGTGTAATGAAGCGCCCTGAGGAAGAGGGGAGCCTTGACGTAGAGCATGATGTTCGGGTCGTTCTTGAACTCGTGGTGGGGGGTGGCGATCCGTTCGGCGAAACCGGTGCGGTGGAGGTCGATGATCGGCTTTGCCAGCCCCTCCCACATCGTCGGCTCTGTGTAGAGCGACGGGAGGAATCCTTCCGTGCGGTCGGGCTCGGCGTAGGGGCCGTATCGATCCTCCATGTACCGGAAGGTCTGGTACTGGGTGAATCCCTCGTCCATCCACCCCTCCATGCGTTCATCGTTGGCCAGGAGTGCGTAGAAATAGAGATGTCCCAGCTCGTGGAGGATGAGACTCTCGGACGGGCTCCCGTTCATGGCGAGCATCGGGTACTCCATGCCGCCGTGCGTCGGCGACTGGACGATACTGACCTGTGGGTAGGGGTACGGACCGACGAGCGTCTCGAGCCATTCCATCGCCCTGAGCCCCCGGGCCAGGACCGAGTCCTGCCACGAGCGTCGCCACGGCTCGAAAAAGCTCATGACGTGGTAGCCGTTGTACAGGGTGTCCTGGACGACGAAGTTGGGATTGGCGCACCAGGCGAAGTCGTGCACGTTCTCGGCGCGGAAGTGGACGGTCTTGTTGGCGGCGTCCCCGCTCCCGGTGGTGTCCGCGTTCCCTGCGGCGTCCCCGCTCCCGGCGGTGTCCGCTTCGGCGTTTTCCGCCGATGCCGCACCGGCCGGATTTTCCGCGGGTGGGCCTGCACCGCCGTTCGGCGTCCCCCCGCGTCCGTGCCGCTCTCCTCCGCCATGCGGCGGCCCGCCTCCCCGCAGCGTATTGTTTTCCCAACCCGGATCACCCGAGACCGGCACGCCGGTCGCCGCGATCACGAACCTCTCGGGGATCTCGATCCGCACGTCGAACGTTCCGAACTCGCCGTAGAACTCGCCGATCCTGAACTGGTCGGCGTGCCACCCCATCTTATCGTATACCGCCATCTTGGGATACCACTGCGCGAGATCGTAATGTTCCCCCACGTACCCCGCGCGGCCGAGGTGCCTGCGGATCTTCTCGGTGAAGGCGAC
>DATKWS010000058.1:0-4576 GCA_035529435.1 Patescibacteria group bacterium | reverse complement strand
TGCGGCGCGCGCAAGGATGCGGGAAATCAGTACACCTGCTCTTGGGAGTGCCCGAACGGTTACGGCTCCGATTGGGATCAGAGCATCGTCAGCGATCCTATCCCCTTCACCGGCGAGCTGACCTTCTCCTATCATCTCCGCGCGACGACGGAACCGGATGGCGACTACGTCACCGTCGAATACGACGCGGGTGACGGGAACTGGACGGAGATCGCCAGCTACGATGGCTGTCTCGATACCCTTGGGACGCACACGTTGATGCTCAGCCAGGCAGCGACGAAGCTCCGGTTCCATTTTGTTTCGGATGGCGCGTTTGACTGCAGGGACGACCATTATACCTGCGGGGCCGTGTCTGTCGATTCGCTGGTTGTCACCGACTATGCAGGGCTCATCGACTACGAAGATTTTGAAACCTCGTCCATCGGCGCCAAGGAATCCGATTCCGATGAGAACGGCATATACTGGCGGAGCGACATCAAGACACCGTATGGACTGTACTCCGCATTGATGTCCAACCTGATTGACCGCGATCCGATCAACGACAACCTCACGGCGCAGGTCATATTCTGGTGGGGATCTCCGAATCCCAGCACTGGTTATCCGGGGCTATACGATACGCCGTTCTGCCAGGGGCCGGGCGGGATCAAGGCCCCGTGCCAGGACGAGATGATTCTCTCGCCGCTGATCGACCTCGCAAGATATTCGAGTGCCTCCGACGAGGTGCAGGACATGCTCCTGCCGGCCGGAAAGAAGGATTTCTTCCTGAAGTATGAAGTATACGCCGATCTCCCGCTGAAAAACCTCGTCTTTTACGGTTGGTCGGTTCGCAATGTCGTTGCCGGCTGCCCCGGACAATGGCTGGATCGGAACTACCTCCAATACAGCCCCTACGCCGGCTATCAGTACATGGTGGAAGATATTTCCGATCTCGTCGGGACCGATCCGATTCAGATCGGCATGAACGTCGTCGACATGTGCGACATCTGGTATATATACGGGGATTGCGCGGCACACACGCCGGCGCCGTATTTCGATAATATAAGCATCGAGTGCACGCCGTCCGCCTGCCCGAAGTGGTACTACCGACCGATCGATCTCTTCCAGGATAATTTCCCTTATAATCCGAATGAGCTTGAGAGTTTCGTAAGGGCGGATATGGCCAATGACACCCAGACGTCTGATACCCCACAGATCATAACGGGTGATTCGGTCGTCGTACAGTGCGCTTCGCCCCAGGGCGGCGGGCTGGCTGAGAACGAATACGGCAAACGAGTGTACATGCATGTCAGAGTCGCCTACATCGGTGATCCACTGAATCCGAAACCTTCGCTCTCCGGCCTGGCGCTCCAGGGCAATTACGGCAGGTATGATCATATCGAGGCCGGGTGGACGGTCATACAGGGGGAACCTGCGAGGATCCAGGGCCATAACCCCGCCAAGGATAAATACATGTTCGATCTCAATGACAATCTATTCACACGAGGATACATGATCGAATACTACTTCAAGGCCTATGACAACGCGGTGCACAGTTCGACCCTGCCGAAGGAGGCGGAATCGGGCGCTTATTTCGAGTTCACCTGTCTTCCCACTCTCGCGAGCGATATCCTCTACGTCGACGACTTTGACGGGCGCGGATCGCTCAAAGGTGCGGCGCAGCTGTTTCTCGACACCTCCTTCGAGGCCGTGCTGCCCGAGGACGTCGTACCGGACCGCTATGATGTGAACGGTCCCTCATTCATGGCATCGAACGGCCCCGGCTCCCGGGCATCCGATCTCCATTTGCTCGCAGCGTATACCACCATCATATGGGACTCGGGAAATCTCAGGTACGCAACGATATCGGATAGCGATGCGGGAGATAAGAGTCAAGACTGCGCCATACTCATAGCGTGGCTGTATCAGTCCGTGAATCCCGTTAACCTCTGGATCTGCGGAGACAATATCGCGAACGATCTCAGTGAGCGGGCAGTCCAGGGCTCTTGGGACGCAGAAGCTTTACTGAATATGTGCGGCGTGGCGCTGAAGCATGGGAGCTACTACGAGATGACCGGGGGATTCTCAACCGGCGGAATCATTTCACCCGAGGTCGTCAGCGCTGCAACTGGTCCGTTTTTCCATGGCGGCGATCCCGTCACCTTCACTGCTTACGGCGCGGGCTCGCCGGTCAACTCCTTCGACGTTCTCGAGCCAGTTTTAGACGGCGTTCCCGCTCTCAAGTACCCCGACTGGCAGACGGAAGAGCAATACGCCGGCATCATCACCGATGGGGTGAACAACCAGGGCGCTGCATTGAAAACGGTATGGATCGGCGTCAGCTACCTCTATATCCGCGATATCATATACGGGGCGCCAAACGACCGCGACCGTTCCTGCAACCTCGCCGCTACGGCCGAAGCGCCTATCGCACGCTTCCAGATCATGAAGGACGTCTTCGATTTCTTCGAAACGAGCACGAATCCCGACATCACCGATGACACACCGCCGAAGGTATACACATACTACCTCGATCAGAACTATCCCAACCCGTTCAATCCGGCGACAACGATCAAGTTCGGATTGAAGGAGACGGGGCCGGTGACGCTCAAGATATACAATGTCGCCGGTCAGCTCGTAGCGACCCTCGTCGATGAAGTCATGGAGGCGGGACACTACACGAGGCACTGGGACGTCAGGAACTCGCGCGGCAGCCGCGTGGCGAGCGGCATCTACTTCTACCGGTTGCAGACGGAAGGATTCACAGCATCGAAGAAGCTGATTCTTCTGCGGTAGCGGCGCGATTGCAGCGTCATTCGAATGAAAGGAAGCGGGGGTGCACGATCCCCCGCTTCCTTTTTTTATAATATTCGTTCTCGCGTGCGGAAGATCCGCCGGCTCCGGGATCTCACAGATCCTGTTTTCCATCTTCAATAGATGCAGGGCGGTCTAGCGGAGCAGCACCATCTTCTTGGTATCGGTGAACCCGCCCGCCTCGAGCTTGTAGAAATAGACGCCGCTCGAGACGTCCACGCCGCCCGAGTTCGTGCCATCCCAGCGGGCCGACTGGTACCCCGCCTTCTGATTCCCGTCGACCAGCGTCTTCACCTTCTGGCCGAGAATGTTGAAGATCTCGAGCCGCACGTGGCAATCCACCGCCAGGGCGTAACGAATCTCGGTGACTGGATTGAATGGGTTGGGAACGTTCTGCGCCAGGCTGAAGGCCGTCGGGGTGTCGCGGCGCTCGGCCAGAACAAATCCGCCCATTCTCGTATCCCCGCTCAGGCCCACATCCTCGAACCAGTAGTAATAACTCCCCCCGGCGGTGATGCCATGATCCTCGAATGTATACGTCGCTCCCCTCAACTCGTTGCCGGTGGCCGGTATGAGCGCGTCGTTGAGCCTCACCTTCACGCCTCCCTCGCTCTCGCTCCGGTAGAGGTTGAACCCGGCGTTATCGATCTCCGCCGCCGTCGTCCACCGGACCTCCATGTACCCGTCCCGCTCAAAGGCTTCAAATGATATCAGATGAACCGCCGTCGGCGCCTCCGGCTCCATCGCGGCCAGCGGCATCTGGAGGATATCCTGCGCCGTCAGCCCCGCACCGCTCAGCTCGTACCGGAGCAGCATGACATGATTGGCGTTGAGACGGCCGCGAAGATCGAACGTCACGCTGTCCCCGTAATCGACCGTGAAGTCATTCAGCGGATACCACGTGATCGCGGGATCGGTGTACAGGTCATCGTTCAACTCATCCATCGAGCGAATGCTGTCGGTGATCGCATAATACACCTGTGTGCCCGATATCGGGCCCACCGGGTCCCCGAGCGAGTCTATCGGACTGGGCGGCCACCCGTCACCGGTCCAGTTCACCCAGCAGTTGATCGCCGTGCACTCGACACCCTCCTCGACGGTAAAATATTTCCACCACGGTGACAGCGCCGGGCCGGCCTTGCAAATTATGTCTCCGTTCTCGTCAGTCCAGTATTTATTGGCTATTTCCCATTGATACCGTCGATTTTTCCCGCTCGATCGCGGGTATGTCTCAAAGCAGGCCTTCGCCGACCCTCCCGGCGCCACCGTGGCGCCGTACCAGTGAATGTATTCCAAGCCGGTGGAATCACTAGCCCATGTCGTGCATGAGGGGAATGGGGAATCGGTAATTACATTCGCCAACGGAAAGCCGCCTGCACCGGGATCGATAATCAATAACAGATCATGAGCGGTTTGAAAGGAGTTATTGTAAAGCGTTTCCTGGTTCGCTATCAGAGGTACATCCGAAAATTGAATCGCCAGATCAGAAAGAACCGGAGTCTCGCTGCTGCATGCCTCCGCTTCGAGAGAAACGCGGATCTCGATATACCGGCCCTTGACCTCGCTGAGGGGAATTCCGTTTTCGACGACCTGAAATTCCTTGCCCGCCAGGTCTATCATCGCATCGGCGGCTCGCACCTCCACGGTAATATCCGTCCCGGGGGGCTCGGCTCCCTCGGGCTCCCCGTTCCATGCGACGGATTCCCAATCGGTCCCGTCCCAACCGCTGTTGTATACAACCACCCAGTAGCCGATTCTCGATGTCGTCCCCAGAACCACCATACCC
>DATKWS010000057.1:0-15461 GCA_035529435.1 Patescibacteria group bacterium | reverse complement strand
ATGGTACCGCGAATTCCCCCGCAGGAGGCCCTTGAAATCACGTACGTATCCATCGAATTCGATTCTGGCGTTGTTGATCAGAGCGACCCTGTCGCAGAACCCATCGACTTCCTCGAGCCTGTGCGTCGCCCAGAAAACGGTTTTCTTCATGTCCGATACGATCGTTTGCCTCACCATCGTCCTCAGTTGCTGCATTGCAGCGGGATCCAGACTGTTCGTCGGTTCGTCCATGAAAATGACTTGCGGATCGTTGAGCAATCCGCGGGCGATAGCCATTTTCTTCTTAATGCCCGAGGAATATGTTTTAAACGGAAGATCCGCTTTACCTTCGAGCCCGAATATCTCCAGCAGTTCCCCGACTCGTCTCCTGAGGACGTCCGGCGGCATGTTGTACAGGCTGCCGAAAAACTCCAGATTCCTTCTGCCCGTCAATCTCCAGAAAAAGCTCCGTTCGTCGTTCGTCACAAGCCCGATGCAGCCGCGAACCCTATCTCCCTGGTCAACGACATCCCATCCTCCGACCCGAGCGAATCCACTGGTCGGTATAACGAGATTGCACAGCAATTTTATCAATGTCGTTTTTCCGGCGCCGTTCGGACCCAGCAGCCCGAATATCTCGCCCCGCCGCACGCGCAACGTCACATCCTCGACGGCAGTGACAAACTGGCGCTTTCTTCGAAACGGCGTAAAAACGAGTTCCCGCAAGGTCAACTCCCGGCGGAACCGTTTCGTGAGGTTTCTCGTCTCTATCGAATATTCCATCGCGCGCTTCGGGTAAACTCAGAAATGCGGATCGCCCGCTCGCTCAAGTCTCGATGTCCCGTGATGCCGTTTCAGCCCCTTACGCGGCTCACATAAAATTGATGCCGTGATATTATCTCACCACAATATTCAACAACTTGTTGGGAACGAAGATATACTTTATCACCTGCTCGCCATGGAGCCGTTTCTTGACCTTCTCCGATTCCAAGGCCACCTTTTTCGCCTCGCCTTCGGGAGTGTCCACCGGTAACGGGAATTTGTCACGCACCTTGCCGTTTATCTGAACGACAAACTCCACGACCTTCTCACTGGCCACATCCGGATCGTATCCGGGCCACCGCTGCGTGAATATACTTTCGGAATTCCCCATGTACTCCCAGAGCTCTTCACAGAAATGCGGCGCGAAGGGAGCCAGGATGATCAGGAATTTTTCGATGATATCCGCATGGACATGGTCGCGCTTTTTCATCGCATTGAACATTTCCATGTACAACGCTATCGCCGTATTGTAATCGAGCAATTCTATGTCGTTCGTAACCCGCATGATGGTCTTGTGCAACCAGTGCAGCATGTCCCGGCTCGGCTCGCCCTCACGCGTCACGCTGCTCATGACGAAATGCCACACACGCTCCAGGAACTTCCGTATCCCGGCTATACCGGTATCCCGGAAATCACCACCTTCCTTGTACGGACCGAGAAACATCAGGTACATGCGCAACGTATCGGCTCCATATTGATCGATGTACTGATTGGGGATAACCACGTTTCCCTTTGACTTGCTCATCTTCGCGCCGTCCTTGATGATGAGACCGTGGGCGCGAAACCGTTTGAACGGCTCCTCGAAAGGCAAATGGCCGAGATCGTGGAGCGCCATCGTAATGAACCGGGTGTACATTAGATGCAATACGGCGTGCTCGTTGCCCCCTATATACATATCAACGGGAAGCCATTTCTCCGTCAGGAATTTCTCGAAGGGACCCTCGTCGTAATGAGCCGAGGGGTACCGGAGAAAATACCATGCCGAATCGAGAAAGTTATCCGAAACGTCCGTCTCCCGCCTGGCCGCCCCGCCGCACGCCGGGCAATTCGTATTCACGAACGAATCGATACGAGCGAGAGGTGATTGCTCGGTGCCGTCGGGAAGGTAGTCGTCCGTCTCGGGAAGCACAACGGGCAGCTCCTCCTCGGGCACCGGCACAATGCCGCATGCATCGCAATAGACAATCGGAATCGGCGGCCCCCAGTAGCGCTGCCTCGAAATACACCAGTCCCTCAGCCTGTAATTGACCGACGCCTTGCCGGCCCCTCCCGCCACGAGATATTCGACTATCGCTTTCGTACCTTTTGAAGTCGTCATCCCGTCGAACCGGCCGGAATTGATCAGCACGCCTTCCCCCGTGTATGCCTGCGAAAGCTCATGGCTCCCGCCGTCCGGCGAGATCACCTCGATGATCGGCAGTCCGTATGTCTTTGCGAAATCGAAATCACGCTCATCGTGACCGGGCACTCCCATGATCGCACCCGTTCCGTATCCCATAAGCACATAATCCGAAACCCAGATGGGGATCCGCTCTCCATTCACGGGATTGACGGCATAACGGCCCGTGAAAACACCGGTCTTTTCCCTCTGCGCCTCCTCCTCTTTCACGGCGGCGGATCGCATGGCACGGTCGATGTACTCTTCGACTTCCCTCTTATGACTGTCGGAGGTGTTTCGGGCTAACGGATGCCCGGGAGAAATGAGTAGAAACGTGGCCCCGAAAATAGTATCGGCCCGCGTCGTGAAAACATCGATCGATCCGGGGGCTCCCTCGATTTGAAATTGTATTTCCGCGCCTTCGGATTTGCCGATCCATTGCCGCTGTATCTTCTTCGTGCTGTCCGACCAGTCGATGATATCGAGGTTTTTCAACAGGTGATCCGCGTAGCGTGTAATGAGGAAGAACCATTGCGTCGTTTCCTTCTTGATCACTTCCCCCTTGCAGCGCTCACATAAACCGTTCTCGACCTGCTCATCGGCGAGCACCGTTTTGCACGAATTGCACCAGTTCACCGGAGCTTTCTTGCGCTCGGCGAGTCCCCCCTTGTACAGCTGGAGGAATATCCACTGGCACCATTTATAGTAGCCCGGGTCCGTGGAGATGACCTCGTGGGTCCAATCGTACATTACACCGATGCGCTTGAGTTGATTCTCCCTGAAGTTAGCGATATTCTCCGCAACGAGCTTCTTCGGGTGCTTTCCGACCTTGATCGCGTAATTTTCGGCGTGCATGCCGAATGCGTCGAATCCGATCGGTTCGAAGACATCATACCCGTTCAGTTTCTTGAATCTCGCGTGGATATCCGAACCGACAAAAGCGAACACGTTCCCGACGTGCAACCCCTCCGCCGAAGGGTAGGGAAACATCATGAGATTGAAGAACGGATGTTCCGCATGAATCATGTCAACGACGTGCAGCCGTTGTTCCTCCCATTTACGACGCCACTTTTCCTCCACAAACGTCGGATCGTAGTCGCGCATCCTCTCATGCCACCTTTCACTTAAAACATATGCTTAGATCATTGATGCGATCATTCAATGCAACGTCGATGATACGGTAACCGTTGCTCCCGAGGAGCCTCTCAAGATCGTCACGATCGTAGAACCGGAACGAATACTTGATACGATGCGTTTTCAGAAACCTCTCATCTGCAAATTCTTCAAAAACAGAGCAATTATACCGAATCCGCCGTTCAAAATCAACTTCGCTGAGAATGCGAAAGGTGATCTTTCTCCAAGTCACCGGGCATGTTCGCTCAGCATAGCGATTTCCTCCCGGGGCTGTAAACCTGTTTTCAAAAAGGGATTATAGAAAATCGCCACGCCTCCCGGCTTTGTATTCCGCCTGACCGCCTCGAGACACCGGACTTCCTCCTCGCGATCGATGAGATGGCAGAATCCGGTCGCCGGAACGGCGACGTACCGTTGGTCGGCTCTGTACGACGTCATATCCCATTCAATAACGTCGATCCGTTTACGAACCGGGGGATCCGCTTGACATCGATTTAAAAATGTCGCATTTCCGCCGCAATCCGCTAGAAGAATGTAAGATCGGTTATCACGATGTTGTCGAAGAATACCGGGTGGGCGATCTCGCCCGCCACGCCGATCGCGGCCATGTTCCCGCGCGGTGGGGCATCGTCACGGAATGCCATCACCTTCCGCTCAGCGATGAAAAGTTTCAAAATCCGACCGGTCTTTTCGATTCTCGCCTTCACCCAGCTTCCGATGTGGGGAAGAGCGATCTCGTCACGCTCCACGATGAGGCCTCCCCGTTTCAGGGTCGCCGCGATGCGGAAGGATGGCGCTTCACCGGGTTTCCCGTGCACCTCGTATTCAAAATCAATCGAATATCCGCTCCGGATGTCCTCGCCGTCACATCCAATGCCGACAAAAAACGATCCGCCGTCCGAGTATGCGAGCGGGGAAAAGAAGAATTCAAAGGCGACATCGCGGGGCAACGGCTTTTTGTGCCAGAGAAGAGCTTCTTCCGAAGTGTCCTTTTCGCCGTACATGCCGTACACGATCGCTGATCGTTCATTCCAAACGCCCGAAGCGATCCGCCAATTGCTGAAGTCTCTCGCGGCCCATTTTTCCAAACTGAATTCGTAGCAATACGCCGGATACGAAAGTACGGTTATGTTGCCGAACCCGAATATCCCCCCCTTCACGACCAAACCGACATTCCCACCGCGCAACGGGGCCTCGTCCCGAGCCGAGAAGAGCTGTTCACCATTTACGGTGGCCAGGATATGGCCCCTCCGTTTCTCGAATGCTACACTCGACACGCGTCCCGGTTCGAGGACCCGCCGATTCCCCGAGATGATCCGTTCACCATCCCGAAAGCACACGTATTCCTCTTCCATCAATCGCAATTCGTAGCCCCGGCCGGATTCCGCCTCATTCTCCCTGATCACGGCCGCCGCGTAACCGCCCGTCATCGCCTGGGGCACCACGTGAAACATCACCGTGAAGTCACCCGCTATATATCCCTGTTTCCACCATACACCGGAGCTATCATCAGCCTGTTCATTCTGAAGAGCCCCATCGACCACGTGCCACGCGCCGGCACGGCCAATCCAGCCATTGAAGTCGGTGCGCCAGTCGCTGCCGGCCCGCCTGATCTCGAAAATCGTGTTCACACACTCATGCGCGCGCCTGCCGGTTCCGAAACGCACGTCGACGTCATCGAAAGCGATCGCGCCGCCTCCCGAACTGTACAGACCGATACCACCTGACCGATACTCGCGATCGAAGGCTCCCAAGCAGAGAGAGTCACCGTGGTGAACGCCTATCCAACCATCGTCCAATTCGACCGTGAAAAGGCCGGATGCATCACGTATCTTCGATTCGGCCAGGATCGTCTCGACTCCCTCCTTCACCTTGAGCAACGTCACGACCGCCCCGCCCCGCGGGCCGCTCCCCCTCACGCAATAATACCGGTCCTCGCCTTGGCGGTAGAAACAAAGCCCGAACGAATCGGTGCGCGGGCCGCCGCCGGTGCACTCGACCGAGTAGGTGTAATCTTTCCACGAACGGTCACCGGTCACGATATACCCCACCGAATCGGAACCGGCCGTCAGTTTTCCTCCATGGATCGTCCAATCCCCATCGATTCGACGCCACTCTAGCGGCCGCGTCCCATCCTCCCCATCGAACGAATCACGAAAATCATTGACACTCCGTACGAAAATATCATCGAACGCCGCATTGATCGTGCGTCCGCCCGACACGGCGATCTTGCCCGACCGGAGCTTCGGTTGTGCGACGAAAAATCGTTCCGCCTCGACGGTCCTGATGTCTCCGAGCGTTTCCTGCTGCGGCTTCATGATCTTGATCGAAACGCCGTCCGAGTTCTTCTCGACGCCGATTCCGTAACTTCTGGGAAACTCCAGCATATCATCCTTCTTCTGCAGCAGGGTCGCGTTCCCCTCTATCACCTCGTAAAGCCGAAGCAGGCTGCGGTCCTTCCCTTCTCCGTAGCCGGTTCGTTCGAGGAGGTAGTAATTGAGTTCGTCTTGATAGCAGAAAAATATGCCCTGTGAGGTTTCCCTATCGATGTGAATAGGGAAGAAGGCCCGCCACTCCGTACCGCCGTACAATCCCGGCCAGAGTTCGACGGTCGGCCTCCCCCCCCCGCCCGACGGAGAGCTCTCCGCGTACAGCCCGACGAATCCCTGGAACAGCCCGTCGGCGTATAGATCGAATACGCAATCATCGTCTACGAAGGCACGGATCGATCCGTCAAGCAGATCGACTCTCATCCGGTACCACTGCCCGGGCTCGTATCCACCATCATGTTCGTCCAGAATTCGCATATTCCGGTCGACGATGCGCACGAGCTGAATCCTGCCGGCATATTCCGGGGGCGATGATTTCCCTCCCCACCTCAGGAGGTAGTAATTACTCGTATTGGCGTAATAGAACAGCAGCCCGATCCCGGTCGATCCGTCCCCCTTCATGGCTGATTCGAAGCTGTAATTGCGCCATTCAAGGCTCCCCGAGACGGTCGCCGCAATCCAATTCGCCTCGACCTCGTAGGCAAGCGTACCGTACGAAACGCAGCGTGCCCACGAACCCGCGACAGGGAGCCATCCCGCCACCTTCGAGAGAGCTCCCTCAATGTCATAATAGAAATTCTGTGCATAGTTGATCTCGAGATCCCCGGCAATGACCACATTGTCGAACAGGACATCACCGGCGCGGGATCCCAGTCCGATGCGCCCCCCCCCGAGACCCGGCTTATCGACGCGAAGAACGGGATGCCCATCGAATTCAACGGTTACCGAATGGATGCTGACTTGAATCTCGACGAAATGGAATTCCCCGTCGATCTCGATCATCGATTCCACGTGTGTATCCGTTCGGCTGAGCGTATCCACTCCCTGTCCGCTCACCTTCAGGAAGGAGAACAATCCGTCGTTACAATCGAGACAACAGTAATCGCGCTCATTCCGGTAATTGAGGAGTACCCGGAAATTTCGCTCCCGCCGGTCTTCGTGCAGGCTTTTTACAATACATTGAAAAGCATAGCTTTCACCCACTTCGATACCGACTGAATATTCGTCGGTCGCCCCGCCGAGTGCTCGCAGATGATAGGCGGAGGAGCCGTTCACGCCCTTCCCACCGGCGATCTCCCAATAATGCTCTGTCTTCGGTCTCCAGCCGGAGGGAAGACCGTCCTCGAAAAAATAGACGAACCGGTTGCCCCCCATGCCCTGCGGGATATAATCGAGTTTCTTCGTTACCAATAATTTATCTATACTTATTCCATCTTCCCTATTCCGGATGATCATTTCCTTGCGCCCGCTTGATTCGAACCCTGGCAGCATAAAGCGAATCCAGTGCCAGCGGTGGAAATTCGAATCCTCTCCGAAATGATAATTCTTACCACCTATATCGACAAAAAAGGAGTTCGAACAGCCATCGAGCCAATAAACTCTCGCCCACAGCACGTACTGACCGGGTTCCGGTATATCTATATCGTACATCGCTTCACCACCCGCTCCCGTCATGCCGGTCCCGGCTCCCTGCTTTATGGCGATACAGGCACCGCCCGAAGCCTCGGTATCACTCGAGATCTCGATCGGCTCAAGGACATACCGGGCTGATTCCGCTTCAATCCAGAGCAGTGATCCCTCACCATCCGTGCGGTACATGACGGAAGTTTTCATTATAAATATAACTATAACGGCCGCAACTACCAGTAAGAAAATGAGTTCCAACCAATTGCGACGCTTCGATTTCATAACTCTACCCTCATGCCAGACTGAAATCCGATACCTGATATAGAGAATGAAGACAGAATCGTTTTCATGCGACGATTGGATATTTATAGCAGATCGTGAAATACATATCAATCACTTATGAGATTGTACGTATCTTTGCAGGATGAAGGCTCGATCGCCCCCATGCCGAAGGGAAGTAACCGAATCCAATCGCAGCAATTGCTCGAATATTTTTTATAAAATTTCTTGACATGCGAAGATGAACTCGATTAGAATTCCACAAAACAATTGCAGGGATACTTAAATCAGGAAAATCATCGGATGGAAGTCTGAAACGCAGGCGAATATTTTTGGGGGTGGTTATGAGTATTTTGAAACGGTCTATGAGGCCCGAGGTTTTGCTTCTTGCCATTGTTGCGGTGATACTGATCCCCTTGGGTGTTCAGACAACTGAAGAGACATCGGCGCTACCGAGCAGCGCTTCGGAAACAATCAAATTCATACCGTTGAACCTTATCGGACAGAACGATCCACTTGCTAAAGACCTATCCTCGATATATGATTACCAGGATTTTATCCCGGTGAAATTCATCCCCCTTGAATCTATTCCCGAAAACGCGGCGTATTCAGACGAACAATTCATTCCGGTCAAGTTCATTCCACTCGCCGCAATGGACAATCCCGTCAGATCACCTGAGAATTCATTCGTTCCTCTCAGCGAGCCCGGTGGGAATGAACTATTGAACTCCAGCAGCGACGAGTCGGAGATCCCATCGAAGTTCCTCCCCGACGGCAGCAGATCAACCTTCAACTCCAGCAGCGACGAGTCGGAGATCCCATCGAAGTTCCTCCCCGACGGCAGCAGATCAACCTTCAACTCCGACGTTACGGATGTCGAGCCCACCGTGGCCCTTGTTCCGATGTGGTATGTCGCGGCCAACATGACGCCTGACAGCTATGCAACAGGCTACGTTCCCGCCAAGTTCGTGAACCAGTCATCCGGAACCGCCGTCTTGAACGCAACATGCACTGAAAACGAGGGAGAATCGGATATTCCCTCGAAGTTCCTTCCCGATGGCGGCAGGGATAACGTAGCGATCGGAAAAGACGATACACCCGATTGCAACGCACTTATGCAGAACTATCCAAATCCGTTCAATCCGATAACGACCATTCGATACCAACTCGCCAGGAAATCACACGTCCGCGTGGACATTTTCAACATAAAGGGAGAGAAGATCGTTACTCTCGTCAATCGTACGATGCCCGCCGGAATGCATGAGGTGACCTGGGACGCGACGGCAGACAACGGCAGGAAGGTAACGAGCGGCATCTATTTCTGCCAAATGAAATCGGAGGATTTCGTCGAGAGAATGAAGATGATAGTGCTGAGATAGCACGTATCTCATCTATGTGAATCGTAGTAGTGCCCGGCTGTCGAGTTGCGAGGAACTTACCAGCCGGGTTTTTCTTTGGGCTTGTGGATGTAGTGCGGGGAATTGCACCCATTACCGGACACCGAGCGAGCAAATACCGGCATCGATCGCCATCGAGCACCACCTGCCCGCCTGCCACCGGGACGGTCAGGACGGCATTGATGCAACGCCTCCAGACAGCGCAGGGTGTTAAGCGGCAGCCGAGAAGCCGCATACGAGCCAGCAGACCGATTGCTCTGTCGTCGATGAGAGCGAATGGCTCAAAAGCAGGCGTGTACGATGGGCGAGACTCATCCGGATGGTTTGGCAAGAAAACCCTCTGCTCTGTCCCCGGTGCGGCGGCGCCATGCGGATCATCTCATGTATCACCGAGCAGACGGTTATCGACAGGATACTCCGGCACATCGGGTTCAAGCACGCCGACTCGCCGACTCCGAGTCCACGGTCCAACACCCGGAATCACCCCCGATCCGGCCATCTGCGCATCTTGACAAGGATTCGAATGCCTATCTTCAATGCCCTGTTGCAATAAGAGAGTATCCTCACTCTACTCCAGCGTACGCGGGCTCCCCCAGGAATCGGGTTGATGCAGGGCTCTTGAAACCATGTACCGTATTGCAATTATTCCGCTGTGAGCCAATAGTCAGGATCGATTATCGGCTTCGCATAATGGGCTGCCTCGCCACAAAGGATTGGACAACTCCTTATATAATTTAACGTAATCATTAATGCATAAAACAATGATTGAAGTGTTGGCTCTATCTTGGTATAATTTAACAATAAGGGGTAATTAACAGCGTTGCATAGTGGATAATGAAATCAGAGAAAATCCTCATAATAGAGAACGACTCCGCGGTTATCCAACTCATCAAAACTCACCTCGAGATGGAGGGATTCGAGATCCATGTATTCAGAAGCGGGGCAAAGGCACTGGAGCGCTACTTCGATTCGAGCTACGACCTCGTGATTTTGGGCTGGATGCATACCAGCCCTCCCGGGATTGAGATCTGCCGCCAACTCCGTATATACGATCAACACACACCGATCATCATGCTCAGTGCTCGGAGAAGTGAGGAGAATGTCGCCGAAATGTTTGAGGCGGGAGTCGACGATTGCGTCAGTACTCCCTTCCGTATTCGTGAGCTCTCTGCGCGGATAAGAACTATATTGCAACTATACAAGCGTGCAAAACAGATCTTGTTTGGCAGATTCGAAGGTAAACGAATTGAAATCGACGGTCTCGTGATAGATTCCAACGTTCACCGGGTGACGATGAGAGACGCAGCGGTGAAACTCACCGCCAAGGAGTATGATCTTCTCTACCTCCTGGCATCGAATCCCGGAAAGGTGTTCTCCAAGCGTCTGCTCCTGGATCTACTATGGGATCACGACGCGGATGTATACGAACATACCGTGAATTCTCACATCAATCGCTTGAGAGGAAAAATCGAGAAGAGTCCCCGCTCTCCAAAATACATCCTTACCGAATGGGGCCTCGGTTATCGTTTCACCGATCGGTGGAATAGATAAATGAGCAAACAAAGCCCACCCCTCGGATCTCCAGTAATCCCACTCATGCAAGCTCAGCCAATCTTCTGAATAGGTTCTCCTCTCGACCGTGGCCGGCATACATCGAGCCTATCGGGCAACCAGGCGCTTCGCCCGGCACTACTATCGAAGCACGATCATCTTCTTGGTGGCCTTGAATCCGCCAGCATTGAACTGGACGAAGTATACGCCGCTCGCTACCATCTCGCCGTAGGCATTTCGACCGTCCCACTGAACCGTGTGCCTCCCACCGGACATGGGTCTCCTTACGAGGGTTCTCACATAATCACCCCTGACATTGTAAACCGCCACCATCACACCGTATCTGTCACCGGCTCCGCCGGGAACGTTGAACGTGATTGTCGTCATTGGATTGAAGGGATTGGGATAATTCTGGAACAGACGAGCATGGGTAACCGGCACCTCTATCCACTCGGACTCGATAAACAGATCCGGCCGGCCATCCGCCTCGAGCCAGTATCGATACGCTATCCCTTCCTCAACAGTCCGGTCGGTGAACCGTATGGTACCTGTTTGATCAGCCATCGAATACGCCTGCAGGAACGCATATTCCCTGTCACCCTCCCGCCTGAAGAGCTTCCAGTCAGGAATAGTGGGAATCACCGTCCACATGAGCTCAACCGTGCCTCCGTTGAGCATGTATGCATATGCCATATCTTCAACGGCCGTCAACTGTTCACCCTCACCGGTACAGAAAACATTACAGCAGAGAGAGTCGCCTGTCTCAATTGTGCATGAGCAGGTGCCGATGGAAGTCGGCTCGAAGCGTACGGTCACGATCACAGACTGACCGGCGGCCAAACTGTAGGCCCCGCCGCCGGAGACGACACCATAATGGTCACAGGTTTCACCTACGGCGCCGCTCAACGTATCGCCGCCGGTGTTGGTGATAGTGAATGTGGTCTCGGAAAATTCGTCTATCACCACGGTGCCGAAGTCGAGACTGTCCGGCTGGACGGAGCATACCGGCGGATTGTCGCCATTACCGGTGCAGAAGACATCACAGCAGAGAGAGCCGCCGGTCTCAATCGTGCAGTTGTGGGTGCCGACCGAGGCCGGTTCGAAGCGTACGGTCACGATCACAGACTGCCCGGCGGTCAAGCTGTAGGCCCCGCCGCCGGAGGCGATATCGTAATGATCGCATGATTCGCTTACGTCGCCGCTCAACGTATCGCCGCCGGTGTTGGTAATAGTGAATGTGGTCTCGGAGAATTCGCCTATCACCACGGTGCCGAAGTCGAGACTGTCCGGCTGGACGAGACATGTCGACGGGTTGCCACCATTACCGGTGCAGAAGACATCACAGCAGAGAGAGTCGCCTGTCTCTACCGTGCAGGTGTGCGTGCCGGCCGAGGCCGGTTCGAAGCGTACGGTCACGATCACAGACTGGCCGGCGGCCAAGCCATACGGGCCGCTGCCGGAGATGATATCGTAATGATCGCATGGCTCGCCTACGTCGCCGCTCAACGTATCGCCGCCCGTGTTGGTGATAGTGAATGTGGTATCCACATGACCGCCGATCAGCACGGTTCCGAAGTCGAGACTGTCGGGCATGACGGAGCAGACTGGTGCCGGCTCACCGTAGCCGGTGCAGAAGACATCGCTGCAGATCGCCTGACCGGTCTCCACGGTGCACATCTGTGTGCCGGAGGATGTGGGCTCGAAGCGCACCGTCACCGTCAGCGACTCATCGGCCGCGAGGCTGAAGGGGCCACCACCGGAGACGATATCGTAATGATCGCATGCCTCGGTGACATCACCGCTCAGCACGCTGCCGCCCGTGTTTTTGATCGTGAAGGTGGCATCGGTGTAGTTACCGACCACGACAGTCCCGAAATCGAGGCTGTCGGGCACCACCGAGCAGACAGGCTGCGGCTCGCAATATCCCGTGCAGAAGACATCGCTGCAAATAGCCTCCCCCGTCTCGATGGTGCAGGTGTGCGTACCGAGCGATGTCGGCTCGAACCTCACCGTCACGGTCACCGACTGACCGGACGTGAGGCTGAAGGGGCCTCCGCCGGTAATGATATCGTAATGATCACAGGATTCGGTGATATTTCCGCTCAAAACACCACCGGTCGTGTTGGTGACGGTGAACGTTGTATCCATGTAGTTCCCAATCACCACCGTGCCGAAGTCGAGAGATTCGGGCTGAACGTGGCACGGGGGCGGGACTTCGAAGTCGATCCACCCCGTATTGTAATTGTCGGCGTGGAAGCCGTTCCATGCTGCATAATCGCTGTACGTGTTCGCCGTAATATCCCATACATAGACATTCTTATCCCAGCATGAGGCGACGATCTCTATATCCCCGTCGAGATCGAGATCCGTTACCACCGGCGTCCCGCGGATGTATGAGCTGAGATCTATCGGGAAGCCCGCAATGTAATCTCCGTTTACATTCCATGCATTGAAATATCCGTTTTCGGTTGCCAGAATGATGTCGAGGCTTCCATCCTCGTCGATGTCCGCTATTACCGGAGAGGATTCGGTTGACAGCGTGGGAGCATAAGCCTGAGGCCAATTCGGCAATGAGCTGCCGTTGAATCGGAATACATAGCAGTACCCGTTCATTCCGGGGATTACGACCTCGAGCTTGCCGTCGCCTGTGAGATCTGCCAGTGCGGGTGATGCAGTGAAGGTCATGTTGCTGTAGATCCATACCGGCCAACCACTCATTGCGGTGCCATCATGGTTCAGACCGTATACCGTGCCGAGATTGCTCTGAACGACGACCTCTTGATATCCGTCTCCATCGATATCGCCGACCGCAGGGCTCGCAGATACGAGTGCGCCTGAGTACACAACCGGCACCGGCCAGCCGGGAACCGCCGAACCATCGCCATTCAAGCAATAGATGCTATCGCTGTGGGCGCAAACGATAATCTCGAGGATTCCATCCTCATCCATATCGGCAAGCGCGGGTGTGGAATTTTGCCAGGAAAACTCTATTGCGAACACGCAGAAGACACCATTCGTCGCAGGATTGCTATCGCCATCCCGTACCTCTGTCCCGTCATGGTGCCATGCGTATAATCTGTTGTTCTTGGGATTGGCAATGATTTCCGCATCTCCGTCACCGTCGATGTCACCCACGACGGGGCTCGCCCAGCAGAACGTGCCAGTCGATTGAGGCCAGCCGGGGAGTGCATTTCCATCGTGATCGAAAATGTAGACCTCATTGGTGTTCCAGGAAGCAGCAATAATCTCGGCCCCGGGCGCACCGTCGATATTGGCAAGCGCAACCGTGGCAGTATATTTGTTGCCCATCGTGTTCAGTACACCCCACGTCAGTGGATCATTATCCCCGTCGCGCATCTCGATGCCATTCCCGTGCCACGCGTATATGTAATCGGCCCCTATGACAACATCGGGTTGCGCATCACCGTCGATATCCGCAACCTTGCAGCTGCTGGAGGTCTCGATTTCCACCTGGTTCGGCCATCCCGCGAGCTGGGGAGGCTGTGGCTGGATGATCGTATCGACACAGTGCGAGGTCAAATAGATG
Organism: Patescibacteria group bacterium; assembly: GCA_035529435.1. Taxonomy (GTDB): domain Bacteria; phylum Krumholzibacteriota; class Krumholzibacteriia; order Krumholzibacteriales; family Krumholzibacteriaceae; genus DATKWS01. Next base: position 1,418 of record DATKWS010000057.1, on the reverse strand, counting down.
TCACTGCAGAGGTCGGTGCCCGTGTCTATCGTGCAGTTGAATGTCCCTGTATCGCCTGGGGCACATCTGACTGTCACAATAAGAGATTCATCGGCGGCCAATTCGAACCCGCCTTGCCCAGAAAGGATGAAATATGGTGAGCAGTAAGGATTGATAATCTCTCCACTCAGTGTGCCGCTACCTGTGTTGGTTACGGTGACGGACATGTCCTTGCTGTCCCAAACATTAACGGTTCCGAAGTCCAGGGTATCGGGTATAACGGCGCAGGCGGGGCCTGGCAATTGCCCGTATCCGGTGCAGAAGACATCGCTGCAGATCGCCTGGCCGGTCTCAACGGTGCACATCTGTGTGCCGGATGACGTGGGCTCGAAACGGACCGTCACCGTCAGTGACTCATCGGCCGCGAGACTGAAGGGGCCACCGCCCGCGATGATATCGTAGTGGTCGTAGCTTTCTGTGACATCGCCGGTCAGCACACTCCCGCCTGTGTTCTTGATCGTGAATGTGGCATCGGTATAGTCACCGATCACGACAAGCCCGAAGTCCAGGCTGTCGGGCAGGACCGAGCACACGGGTGCCGGCTCACCGTACCCGGTGCAGAAGACATCGCTGCAAATGGCCTGGCCGGTCTCAACGGTGCAGGTCTGCGTCCCCGAGGCGGTGGGCTCGAAACGCACCGTCACCGTCAGTGACTCATCGGCCGCGAGACTGAACGGACCGCCGCCTGCTACTAACTCGTAATGATCGCAGACTTCCGTGACATCACCATCGAGCAGGCTGCCACCCGTGTTCTTGATCGTGAATGTGGCATCGGTGTAGTCGCCGATCACGACAAGCCCGAAGTCCAGGCTGTCGGGCACAACCGAGCACACGGGTGCCGGCTCACCGTACCCGGTGCATGAGACATCGGCGCAGATGGCCTGACCCGTTTCTATGGTGCACATCTGTGTACCGGATGATGTGGGCTCGAAGCGCACCGTCACCGTCAGCGACTCATCGGCCGCGAGGCTGAACGGACCGCCGCCCGCTACTAACTCGTAGTGATCGCAGACTTCAGTGACATCACCATCGAGCAGGCTGCCACCCGTGTTCTTGATCGTGAATGTGGCATCGGTGTAGTCGCCGATCACCACGAGCCCGAAGTCCAAACTGTCGGGCAGGACCGAGCACACGGGCGCCGGCTCACCGTACCCGGTGCAGAAGACATCGCTGCAAATGGCCTGGCCGTTCGCAACGGTGCAGGTCTGTGTACCGGATGAGGTGGGCTCGAAGCGCACCGTCACCGTCAGTGACTCATCGGCCGCGAGGCTGAATGGGCCGCCGCCTGCGATGATATCGTAGTGGTCGTAGCTTTCTGTGACATCACCATCGAGCAGGCTGCCACCCGTGTTCTTGATCGTGAATGTGGCATCGGTGTA
>DATKWS010000056.1:0-2536 GCA_035529435.1 Patescibacteria group bacterium | reverse complement strand
CCGAGGGTCCGTACAGGCCCACGGCGATGCCGTGCACGACGGCGTCGGGATTCTCATCCGGTCTCCACAGCGTGACATTGACGCCGATCACGTTCTCGACATCCCTGTCCACCGCATTGATGCGCAGGCCCCTGAAGCGCTTCGAGTTTCCGAGGCTGATCCCGTATCCACCGACGGCGAGATCGAGGCTCCTGCCCGAACCGGCGGATCGACCCCTCGGGACGGGAGGTGCCGCCGATCCACTCCCGGCAGCAGCAAGAATCAATAACGGTATGATTAACGTGACGGCGACACGGCGGAATATCAGCAACATATGGCCCTCCCGGTAGTAGTATCGATGGTCCAGGGGTCAGGTTGTACTGTTTTAGTACGTGCGGCGGGCGGAGTTGTTGCAGGACGCGCCCGGCCGGACATCCACATCCAAAAGAATGGCGGATCGAGGTCAACAATCCTGTTACAAATCATTACAATTTAAGCGGCACGATGGGTTGCGCCGCGTTGTATATTGAATACTAATGAAAATCCCAGGTATTCGCGAGGACAGCGCTCAAATCGGGAGAGAGGAAAGATGAACAGACGCATCGCCGCAATTGTCGCACTATTGATCGTCATTTCCGGGTTCGTCGTCGGATCGATACTGAGTAACCAGAAGAAACCGGTCCGGCGGTTTCAGCGGCCGAAGCAACAGGAACAGATCAAGACCATGGCGGTGGAGAGCGGGGATGTCCGCACGACCGTAATGATCACCGGCCCTCTCGCGGCGCTCGATCGCGTGGAAGTGTACGCCGAGGTGTCGGGGGTTCTCCTGGTGACGGAGAAACGCTTCCGGCCGGGGAGCCGGTTCGAGCGGGGCGAGCCGCTCATTCGAATCGATGACAGCGTCTACCGGAACAACCTGCTCGCCCAGAAGAGCGGGCTGCTCAACACACTCACCCTGCTGCTGCCCGACCTCTCGATCGATTTTCCGGAAAGCGCCGGGCGGTGGACCGCGTACCTGGACAGTTTCGATTTGCAGAAATCTCTTTCTCCCCTGCCGGAACCCGGAAGCGAGAAGGAGCGGTACTATGTCGCCTCGCATGACATCTACAGCCAGTTCTACACCGTCAAGGGCATGGAGGCCACGCTTGCCAAGTACACGATTCGAGCCCCGTACGGCGGCGTGGTTACCGCTTCGGCGATCAATCCGGGAACCCTCGTGCGGCAGGGGCAGAAGCTCGGCGAGTTCGCGAACACCTCTATATATGAGATGGAAGCCTTCGCCGATCTCGAGGAGGTTCGTCTCCTGCGGGTGGGAATGCCCGCCGTGTTCACATGCGACGATCTACCCGGGACGTTCCGCGGAACGGTAAGCCGCATCAGCGAGGTGATCGACCAGCGCACACAGCTCGTGGGTGTCTATATCACGACCACCGACAAGCGCCTCCGCGACGGGCTGTACATGACCGCATCGATCGAGAGCGATCCGATCGTGGACGCTTCACGCATTCCGCGCAGCGCGCTCGTCGGGAACGGGCATGTCTGGGTCGTGCGCGACTCGATGCTCACGCTCCAGGAAATCGACGTGGACGCCTTCGAGGACGGGCAGATCGTCGTACGCGGGCTGGCCGATGGCGCCGTCGTGGTAACCGAGCCCCCGGAGCAGGCGGTGGAGGGAATGAAGCTGCCCGCCCCCGCTGCGGCCGGGGCGCCCCCCGGCGCTGCGGGTGCGGGGGGACGGCGCGGTCACTAGCGGGCGGGGCCAAGCCGCACGGAGGCGGCAGGCGGCCCGTGCGGGACCGGTGTGTGGGAACGGGAGCGAGATGGCTCTACAGAGAGAAAGAGAGCGATCGTGAGAAACGCGTTACGTCCATTCATCAAGTATCCGATACTGGGGAACGTCATCATCGTGGCCCTGTTCATGTTCGGGTACGTTGGTTTTTCGAGCCTCAATACGACCTTCTTTCCTCCCCACGCCAGCAGGACGATCATGGTTCAATCGTCCTATCCCGGAGCTTCGCCGGAAGAGATAGAGGAGGGGATCGTCACAAAGATTGAGGATAACCTCAAGGGTGTCACGGGAATCGAACGGATCACATCGGTCTCGCGCGAGAATTCGTGCTCCATCTCGATCCAGGTACTGGCCAACTATGATGCGAATGTCATCCTCAACGATGTGAAGGACGGGGTCAACCAGATCAGTTCCTTCCCCACCGGCATGGAGCGAATAACCGTCTACCGCCAGGAGTCGCGCACGTTTGCGATCGATTTCATGGTCTCGGGGGATATCGATCTCAAGATATTGAAATGGTACGCCCGCCAGATCGAGCGCGATCTGCTCGCTATCGACGGGATCTCCAAGGTCGACATCTCGGGATTCCCCGACGAGGAGATCGAGATCGCCGTGCGCGAGCAGGCACTGCGGGCGTACGGGCTGACCTTCACCGAGATCGTCGACGCCGTCAGGGATGCCAATATAAAGTCGACCGGCGGCAAGATCAAGGGAGAGGAGGAAGAGCTCCTCATCCGCGCCGATGTCAAGGGATACCACGCGGATGAG
>DATKWS010000055.1:0-5155 GCA_035529435.1 Patescibacteria group bacterium | reverse complement strand
CATCACATGGGTAAAATTGTCCATACACTGAAAACAATATATTACATATGTAAATATAAATTTACTTTCGTTGATATATGCGCTATAATATTACTTAACTGGAAGTTTTAAAAACAGGTGTCAATAAAATATTACAAAAATGTGCCGGCAGCGGCCCGCCATGATGCGGAGTATCATGCCACGTAAACGGTTAACTTCATATATAATATGGTATTATGACAATTCTTTTTGAATGGTCGACCCTGGCACAGCGATTGCCTATTAATAGGAAGTGCTAGTAATTATTTATTTTATAATGACTTGAATCATCAAGGGGGGTGATGTATAAACAAAATCCGACCCGTAATCCCTAGAGAAAACCAATGAGAGAGTTAGATTCTCTACGATGTTCGTCGGTCTTGGATGCTGGCGCCTGCTCTTCGTGATCAAGCACGAGGTCCGCCTTGCGTCGGAACAGCGGGACCATAGGGAATGAAGGCCAGGAAGAACGTATGGAGAATCTGAATCAGAATGCAGCGCGGAGTGCGCCTGCATTCGTGTGCGAAATTGCAAGAGTTTTCGAGCGCCTGTCACGCTGCCATGGGTGGAGTATGCCCTTTTTCGGCCACTCTCGCGGGGAGCATGCCGTTCACGTCCGCTCCCAATACTCTCGAGACCGAGTTAACCAATCATATTGTAAAATAGGAAATGACACGCCGTCACGGGCGCCATATCTCATTGTAAGTCAACAGTCACAGCAAAGCGCGACGCTACGGTAGCGAGGAGCCAAAAGCATGACCGATACCAAGAAAGAAGTACGAGAGAAAAAACCGGCAAAAGCCAAGGAACTGTTCGACGAGGTGGAAAGCGATCTCGCGGGAATAGAGCAGGTGGACGCCGTGCGAAGGGGCGCGAACCTTTCGGCCCAGCTCCAAAAAACCGAGCACCGGCTCACCAAGCTCGAGATGCTGGTGGATATCACGAAGGCTTTGAATTCGACCCTCAACCTCAATGAGGTCCTCGAGAAGATCATCGATTCGGTCATCAACCTCGCAGATACCGACAGGGGATTTCTCATGTTGGCCAATCGCAATGGCGACATGGAGTTCCGCATCGCGCGCGACCGCACGGAGCAGCCGCTCGATAAGGACGATTTCGCGGTGAGCTACAGCATCATCGATGATGTCGTCAAGAAGGGAAAACCGCTCTTTATCTCGGATATACTCGAGCACGACCGCTTCCGGGACCAGAAGAGCGTCATCGATCTCAACCTGCGAACCGCGGTTTGCCTGCCGCTCACGCTGGAGAACCGGGTCATCGGGGTCATCTATACGGACAGCAACCGTCTCGCGGAGGAGCTGAACGAGGATGATATGTCAATCGTATCCGCATTTGCATCGCAGGCGGCGATCGCCATCGAGAACGCGAGACTGCACGGGGAACTGATACTGTCCAAGGAGAACCTCGCCCGTGAGAACCTCGAGCTCAAACAGGAGCTTTCGGAGAAGTACGAATTTTCCGGAATCATCGGCAAGAGCAAGGCGATGCTCGACATCTTCAGCATGATCAAGAAGGTGGCCCCCCTCACGAGTACGGTCCTCATACAGGGACCGACGGGAACCGGTAAGGAGCTCATCGCGCGCGCCATCCATTTTCACAGCCCGAGAAAAACCAAACAACTCGTCACGATAAACTGCGGCGCCATGCCGGAAAACCTTCTCGAGAGCGAGCTGTTCGGTCACGTGAAGGGGGCTTTCACCGGCGCGATAAGCGACAAAGCGGGGTTGTTCGAGATCGCCGACGGCGGCACGATATTCCTCGATGAGATCGGAGATATGCCCCAACCCCTCCAGGTGAAGCTGCTTCGAGCGCTGCAGGACGGTGAGATCAGGCGCGTCGGCGGGACCACATCGCGCACGGTGGACGTCCGCGTCATCGCCGCAACGAACAGGGACCTCACCGAAGATATCAAGAACAAGAGTTTCCGCCAGGATCTCTACTACCGTCTCAACGTGGTTCCCATCCACATCCCGCCGCTGCGCGAGCGCAAGGAGGATATACTACCGCTGACCGAGCACTTTCTCGAAAAGTACTCGACGAAGCTCGCGAAGCAGGATATGCGCATTCTCCCCGAGGCAATCAAGCTGATCCTCGCAAACCAATGGGAAGGAAACGTGCGCGAGCTGGAAAACACGGTTGAGAGAGCGCTCGCGTTGAGCGGGGAATCGACGGTCCTCTCGGTGGAGCATTTTCCGCAGCTCCGGCGGGATCCTGATATTTTCGATCAACTGGAGCACCGGAAATCACTCAAGGAAAAACTGCGCACCGTCGAGAAGAAGATCATCATCGAAACGCTCGAGAAGACCAACTGGAAGATCACGAAGTCCGCGGAAATCCTTGAAGTGACCCGCCAGCACCTCCATAATAAGATCAAGCAGCACAATATCTCGCCCCGTTGAGGCTGCGTGAAGCGATCACGCGCAAACCCGCCGACAGGGAGCGAATGGTGCGCACGGGGGAAAGCATGCGCAGGGGCATGCTCACGCTCACCGTGGAGAACGATAAACGGATACGGGCGGAAAAAGGCGCCGCACGCAGGGAGGAATTCCAATGGAGCTGAAAATGGTCGCAATCGAGAAGCCGGCCGATGTCAACCTGATCCTCGGCCAGTCCCACTTCATCAAGACGGTCGAGGATCTCCACGAGGCAGCCGTCTCATCGGCGCCGGGAATCAAGTTCGGCCTCGCCTTCTGCGAGGCCTCCGGTCATTGCCTCGTCCGGTTCTCGGGTAACGATGAAGAGATGATCGAGCTGGCGAAATCGAACGCCGAACGGATCGGTGCCGGACATTCGTTCATCATCTTCATGCGGGAAGCATTCCCGATCAATCTGTTGAACGCGGTGAAGGAGGTGCCCGAGGTGTGCACCATCCACTGCGCAACGGCAAACGTAGTCGAGGTGGTCATCGCGGAAACCGCCCGGGGACGGGGCATTCTCGGCGTCGTGGACGGCGAGAAGCTGAAGGGTGTCGAGGGGGACGAGGACAAGACCTGGCGGCATGATCTGCTCCGCAGGTTCGGGTACAAGCTGTAACAACAATGACGGGGATCGGTAGCCGAATCCCGATGCGCACCACTTCGGGAAGTCTCCTTCGCCCGCATGATGCGACCGGCGGGACAGGTATTATTCTATGGCCAGGCGCTTCATTCTGTAGAAAAGGGTCGTTCTTTGCAGGCCCAGCACCGCGGCCGCGCGCGTGCGATTCCCATCCTCCTCCCGCAGCGCGTTCATGATCTCACCCCGCTCGTACGCGTCGAGCCGGGCCTGGAGCGAATCCGCGGGGGATGCGCCCCGCCCGCCGAACCGGCCAATGATCCGCGCCGAGAGATGGCACGCATGTACCGTTCCCCGGCGCTGTCGCATCGCCGCACGTATCACCTCGTGCCGCAGCTCGCGTACGTTTCCCGGCCAATCGTACGTGGTGAGGAGCTTCATCGCCGCTTCACTGATACGAAGCGATCCGAGGCGGTACTGCGCGCGGCACCATTGCACGAAATGCTCCACGAGAAGCGGGATGTCATCCCGCCTTTCGCGAAGGGGCGGAATCCGGAAATCGAGCACTTTGAGCCGGTGATACAGATCCTTGCGAAAGTCACCGGACTCGACGGCCGCGGCAAGATCGCGGTTTGTCGATGCAATGATGCGGGCGTGATTCAGCTTCTGCGAGCACTCCCCGATCGGTATGTACTCGCCGCGGTCGAGCAGCCGGAGCAGCTTCGCCTGCACGTGGGGATCTATCTCGCCGATTTCATCGAGAAACAGTGTTCCTCCCGCGGCCGCCTCGACAAGCCCACGCCGTTGCGATGTCGCGCCGGTGAACGCACCGCGCGCATGTCCGAACAGGATACTCTCGAACAGCTCGTGCGGGAGCGCGGCCACATTGACCGGCACGAACGGCTGCCGCTCCCTGCCGCTCGAGGCGTGGATCAAGCGGGAAACCAGCTCCTTGCCGACACCCGTCTCTCCCTCGATCAACACGGGCAGCGGGAGCGGCGCAGCGCGTCGCACTTCATTGAGAATATGCACCATCCTGCGGTTGGCGGTCATGAATGTGTCGCCCGCGCCGCCGGCACATGCGGCGCTCGTCGTGACGCCGTAGGGGCCCCTCGGCTCCGCCGATCCCTCAGGCACACTTCGATCGGCAAGAAACACCGTCGAGAGTTGATCCCCGTTTGTACCTGAATACGGCTTCCCGGCGGAGGGCAGCCGGTTCTGCCCCCGGCGACCGACACCGATTCTCCGGCGCAACCGCTCGGCCCGCCGCCACACATCCCGGGCCTCACCCCTCTCACCCCGTTTTCTCCGATGTATCGAATGTAAATACAGAAAGCGCAGCAACAGGGGCTGAAAACGTCGGAGCAGATCCTCCCGCCGCGATATACACTCCGCGTAACGATCCGCATGCGCATCGTCATTCCGCCGAAGGGACATCTCGAAAAGGAGGAGCGCACCCGATATCGCCCCATGCCCGTCCCCGCGCTCCCCGCACCGCCCCACGCACCGGTGGACACGATCGATCGCTTCCTCGCACCGTCCACCTGCAAACTCGATCAACGACAAAACGAGATCGGCCCTGTCAAGCTCGTGGTCGAGCCGCAATGCCCGGTAACTGCTTCGGGCGAAGTCGACGGCGGACCGGGCCTCATCGGGTCTCCCGCTTCGTACGAGGATGAGGGCCAGGTTCGAAGCCGCCCTGGCCGCGGTGAGCGATTCTCCATCTCTCACGGCACGCTCGAACACACGCTGCAGGAGAATCTCGGCGCGGTGGGTATTACCCCGCCATTTCATGCATATCGCCCGGTCGACCCGCAGACCGAGCGGAATGTCGCCGCGGGGGAGCTTCTGAAATAGTTTTACGGAACGATTGAGATAGAAAGATGCGAGCGTAAAACGCCCGTCGAGCAGATAGATACGCGAGAGGACCACTGCCGCCCAGGCCCTTGAATCCGCCCGCGCGCCGTCATCGTCTCCCCGGCACAGACAGATCAGGGGGCCGATGACGTCCCCCCTGCCATTCAAGAATCGGCGATACCGTTCTTCCAGTTCTGGCGGAGCCCCATCCAAACCGGCTCACTCCTCGGTGAACGACGGTGCCCCCAGCATCGCGATTCAGGTA
>DATKWS010000054.1:0-4923 GCA_035529435.1 Patescibacteria group bacterium | reverse complement strand
CACGAGTACCTGCGGGAGGCGATACGGTACATGATCGAGCGGGACCTCGACATTCCGGAGGGATTCAGGGAATCTCGATATTTCTCATCCGAGCCGAATGGCGGATCCTCGTCGAGCGAGGGTCCTGGTGCCGCGGGGTGTGGGTGCCCCGGTTCGCGGGTTGTTGACATGAGAGAGAGCAGGGAGCAACAGCACCAGCAAACCGAGAGATCCGGGGTACGCCGCTCCTCGCGGCTCCAGCAGTGGCCGGTACAGATCCACCTCGTTCCGCCGAACGCGCCGTACCTCGACGGCGCGGATTTATTGATCGCGGCCGATTGCGTACCGTTCGCGTACGCCGACTTCCACGAGGACCTGCTGCGCGGGCGGGTGGTGCTTGTCGGCTGCCCGAAGCTCGACGATGCGGGGTACTACCGCGAGAAACTCACGTCGATCTTCTCGGAGAACGACATCCGCACGGTAACTGTGGCGCACATGGAGGTGCCGTGCTGCTTCGGGATGGTCAATCTGGTGCGCGCGGCGGTCGCGGCGTCCGGCAAGGATATTCCTCTCGACGAGGTGATGATCGGCATCCGCGGCGAGCGGATGGAGCCGCCCGAGGCGCTAGCGCGGTGAGCGCTATTTCCCGGATGACGATGCATCGATCGGTCGCGGCGAGAAGGATATACGCACGCCCCGCGCCGCATCCCGAATATCCGCATTCTCGGCGGGCATGAATGAGAACCATCGCTCTGAGCCCCAGAGCGACCCGTGATCGGAATCCCAATTCGCCCGTATGCTCCAGAATATCCTGAACACCGTACTCTGCGGAAGGTGGCCGATCGCCAGAAATGTGAACGATTCTCCGGTGATATCGACATATGCATGCGGCAGGTCGATAAATCCTTCCGTTCTGTATCTGAACGTGTAGTTTTTCGCTCCCGGCACCGGCTCCCATGACGTGACGACCTCGGTCGTATCAGACACGGTTTGGAACACCGCCATGTTCTCCGGGCCGAGTAACGTCGGCGAATACTTCGTTCCACCCGCAAGCACGATTTCTCTCGGTTGTGATGCGCCGGCATTGCCGAACTCGTCTTCTGCTCGGACTACGATCGTATATGTCTCGAGCGGTGTCCAGTATCCCGCATACCAGGTCTGCTCGTACGGGTACTCATCGTCCTCGGCGATGCAGACGTCATCGACATGGAACGTGACGTTGTGTATGACCGATTCATCCGTGATATCGGCCGATAGCACCACTTCCGAAGTGGCGACGGTATCGCCGCCCGGTGATACTATATCGATTGCAGGTGGCGTGGTATCCGTATCGTACGGTCCGGGACCGGCCGTGTCCGGCTCCTCGCACGAAATCAGAATGATCATGAGCAGAAACACGATAATGAATCTCGTGTATATCACGGCTGCGCACCCCCCGTCCCGCCGGGTTGCGTCCTTCGCGCCGCTGTCACGGCGTGACAATAACGGTGAAGTGCATCGTTTCACCGTTTGCATACTCCAGCGTCGCGCACGTTCTACCCGGCCTGAGCCCCTGATACCTCATGTAGCATCGCCACGGGCCGCCGACCAGCCCCGGCGTGAGATACTCGCACCGTCTGTCGATGAATCTCAGCATGCGCGGATCGAAATCATCGGTGAATGACTGCGGGTACAGTATCGTTTCATACGATATCTCGACCTCTTCCCCGACGGGCACCGTGTAGGTATCGCCCGGCTCGTAGCATTCACCCACGTGCACGCTCCCCGCCAGCGTCGAACCGTCCGGTTGCTGCACCTCGATATTGATATATCCGTACAGCCAGTTCGCGCTCGGCTCGATCCGGCATTCCTCTCTCAGCGGCACCGTGCTTTCATGGCAATGATCCGATGACGTGTTGCGCAGGCCGTACGCGGTTATTCTGACGAGATAGTCATCCCTGCTCGATTCGAACGCGCAGAACGAGTAGCAATCGTTGTCCCCGATGGTGCCGTAGAATTGAATGGGTACGACCTCGCCGTACTCGACCCGATCCGGAACCCTGATGCTGTCCACGTCGATGACGAACGTGTCGTACAGTGCATGCGGTTCCGGACCGTTCCCGTCAGGCTCGAAGGTGTCGGAGCAGGAGATAATAAGACAGGTTGAAAGCAATAGCAGCGTGCCTTCGGCAATCCGCATAACCCATGATCTCCTGCTGATCATGATCTTCAAATGTCAGTGGGGTCTTTCGCATCTAAATATATTATGACCTTTATTGTTTTTCAAGCAGCCGGCCCCGTTTTGATACTATCGCAGGATCACGAGCTTTTTCGATTTCGTGAAACTGTCCGTTTTTAATTTGTAGAAGTAAACACCGCTGGCAACGGCATTCCCCTCGCCGTCAGTGCCGTCCCAAACAACCGAGTACTTGTTTCTGCGCTGGATTTTATCCACCAGCACCCGTATTCTCTGCCCCGCAACGTTATAGATCGAGAGATTTACATGAGAATCATGTGCGATGCCGTACTCTATCATCGTTATCGGATTGAAGGGATTCGGGTAGTTGTTCGCGAGGAAATTTTTGTACACGGGCGGCGCGTCATCCGGGATTCCCGTTATTTCCTCTACGCCGCGCACCTTCATCAATTTTCCGCTTGAATCCAGTATGTCACCGTATACAAGCGTGAAATCTTCCGGATTGCCGAATTCCGCTCCTTCGCTTATCGTGTAGTAGATGGTTCCCATCCGGAGCATCTCCCCTTTGAGTGGTTCCTTTCCCGATGACCCGAGGAACAGGAGACTTCTTCCCTTATTCATGGCCGGCGAGACGAGAACGAGATGGGGAAATTCATCATTGCGTTCCCATTCGGCATATTCCATATGCTTGTTTTTGTTTGTCAATCCAAGGCACATGTGAAGGATACCATCGGGATGTTCGACGTCGACGGCAACGGCGATCGTGCGCTTTCCGTGCGCTGCCTGTTTTTCTTCAAATGTCAATTTGATGGAGGTGTTCGATAGGGCGACGGCGGTCCCCAGCATGTTCCGCTGACCGCCTCCCGAATAGCTTTGCAGGTAATGATCGCCGAAATATGCATAATCCGAGAGATCAACCGCATAGTCGCCGTTGAAATCAAAGCAATCGTTGTACCCTTCCTCTCCGTATGATTTGTTGTATGTATCTCCGAAGTAAGAAAAATCAGATATGTTGACTTGCCCATCCGCCGTGTAATCCGGGCTCTTCACCGCGAGAAGAATGGCGCCAACCGAATCGCCGTCCAAACGTACGTTCAGTTGTCCGCAGCCGCACCCTCCTATATACGAATGAGTGATCGTCGTGATATGGTCGTTGCTCCCAATAGCGGCTGAATCCGCTGTAATGGGGCCTTCATTGAACAAAACAAAAGAGGAATCAGGTGGTAAGCTGTCCAGTATAATCTCGTTCGCCGCGATATCACGGGGAGTGAAGTCGAATTCGAAATCGAGATTGACCAGCAGCGTCTCGGCATCTCCGGCCGGGCAGGCGAAGAGAAAATCATTGATGGTACTGGGATAGGTGAACGAGGCGTCGCAGTATGGATTCATGTCCGGGTCGTCGATGATACTTCCCGCCAGTCGAATCGCCGGATCACCCAGCAGGACGAACATTCGTGCCGTCGGACCGGTAAACTGGTTCCGCAACATGACGCGTTTCTGGGCGGCCATGCATGCATGGCCCAGGGAAGGGGCCCCCCATTCGTAGAGGTACTGCAGGAGCAATTCACATACCTCGTAGTTACCGGATTGCCAGGTGGCTCCCGTCGGGGCGAACATGGCAAGCGCCCCGCGATCCGGGTAGAAGAGCAACTCCTCGGTAATCGCCGGATCGTCGTCGTCGATCCAGTCACGCGTGAAGTCGCCTATGTCGCAGCTCGCGCCGACGACAAAAGGATAAATGTAGTTCGGGCTCAATTTACATATTCTGAAGGGATCTTCGAAGTGCCAGGCGGTCACCAGCCAGTGAGCAAGGTTGTTGAGATATGCCGCCGATCCAAAGGCCAATATCATCGACCTACCCGAATCGAATTCGTTTATCGCTAAGGCTTCGAGTTCGTCGTAATCGTCCGGGAAATCACCGGTGAATGTGTCCTCCGCACTTATGTAATGCAGATCGTAATTCTGCGGAATATAATCCGCAAGCGCCGTCGTGAGGCGTCCCGCGTATTCGCCGGTGCAGTAGCGCCAGTCCTTGTCGAAGACCAGGAATGTCACGTCATCCTGCCACTGGGAAGGAGTGTGTTGTTCGTAATACAGGAGCTTGTAAACGTACAGCCCAACGTCCGCTTTCGTGTAGGCGGGCAATCGACCGACCGCGATTTCGGCGTATCCGTCGTTGTCCGTATCGGCATACGCGACGTCGGAGTAGTAGGGAGTTCCGTTGAATCCGTCTTCATAGCGGTCGACGGGAATTATATCGTGTGTCGTTGACGGGCACGTGTCACAGAAAGCGCAGGAACTCGCGTCACCGACGAGAAAGATGTACTTCAGGCACTTGTTCTGATTGTTCCATAGGTAGCTGATATACGATTTTATATCACCGTACGTGCTTGCTATCTCCTCCGTCGTTATCCCATGCACGGCCTTTCCGTGTAGCCAGGCGACCGAGTCGCGGAATGCAACGAGAGGCTCGATTTCATCCGAAAAGGAATCCGGATAGATGGCAATCCATTCGTAGTTTATAATGGCGGGGGAGCTCAATTTCTGCCTTTCGATCGCATGCAGTTTGAATCTATTCACGTCGATCGGTTCGTCACGGAGGATGCCGCCGCGGGAGCCGGTCGAGGGACGAGCCGGCATCGCCGCCTTGACGCGTGTATGAAATTGCGGTCCTCTCCTTCCCGTGTCGTCGACTTCCACGAGGCGGTATACATCCTGCGCCGATCCCTCGTAGTCGATGAATGTGTAGACGGCGCCGTGATCGATGT
>DATKWS010000053.1:0-4646 GCA_035529435.1 Patescibacteria group bacterium | reverse complement strand
GGAACGTCCGCGGCCTGCCGTCGACGAACCAGTTCTGGGAAAAGGTACGCGCAGACGGGGCGTAGATGCAGCCCGCGAGGCGGGGCTGCACCGTCTCACCGGTGCCGGCGACGGCCGAAAAGAAAAATCTGATTGCCCGCCACTTTTTCCGCGTGATACAGTGAACGAATCCCGTGATGAAACGGGGAACCGGCGACCAACGCAGGGGGAAACCGATGGCTGAAGCTTCCGATGCGAAGATGCACGGCGTACGGAGCGGCCTGAAGAAACAATCGCTCCCGGCATTGTACGAATACGCAACGACGCGGTACGCTTCTTTGGTGGCAATGAAATGCTGCTACCCGTGGGGATACCGATCGATACACTACGAGGATCTCAGCGGCCTGATCTCGTATGTCGGGGCCGGTCTCATGGAGCGGGGATTTACGAAGGGCGACCGCGTGGTGCTGATCGCCGAAAACAGTCCCGAATGGGGGATCGTCTACGCGGCGGCAACCTCGGTCGGCGGGATCATCGTGCCCCTGGACATCAAGCTCAAGGAAAATGAGATCAAGCACCTGCTGATCCATTCGGAAGCGACATTTCTCGTGACATCGATGCGGATGTATCAGGATCAGATCGAGGGGATGCCTCTTGGAGAGACACGGCTCATCGTCATCGGCGAGGGGGATTCGCGGGAGGAGGATCCGTGGACCTCGCTGGGCGAGATCATTGCGGCGGGGAAAGCGGCGCTCGGTGAGGGGGACGATGATTTCCGGCGCGTCACCGCCGGGATCGGGCCGGACGACATCGCCGCAATCTGCTACACGTCGGGAACGACGGGGCAGCCGAAAGGTGCCGTGCTGCTCCACCGCAATATCGTCTCCGACATCGAGGCGATCCGGCTCCGGCTGCCGTTCAACGAAGAGGACGCCTTTCTATGCCTGCTCCCCCTCCACCACACCTTCGCGACGACGTGCAACCTGCTCGCCCCCCTCTACAGCGGGAGCACGATCGTTTTCGGACGATCACTGAAACCCCGGGACATACGGGAGGATATCGCAAAAGAGGGCGTGACGATACTGGTCGGCGTCCCGCTGCTGTTCGAACACTTCACCGAATACATGCGGACGATGGCGGTACGGGTATCAAAGCTGAAACGATTGCTCTTCAAGATCGTGACCGGCGTTAAAGCGGGATTCGGGCGACTGTTCGGAAAGCGTCCGGAGGAGAATCCCGCCCGGAAGCGCCTCGCGGCGATGGGCCTCGGGCGTCTCAGGTTCTGCGTCAGCGGCGCCGCATCGCTGCATCCCGACACCGAAGAGGCCTTCCGCGCGATCGGCCTGCCCCTGCTGCAGGGGTACGGCATGACCGAGGCTTCCCCCGTAATCGCCGTCAATCCGCTCGGCAAGAAACGAAGCGGGACGGTCGGCCCGGCGCTCCCCGGCGTCGAGGTCACACTCGACAGCCCGAACGAGGAGGGGATCGGGGAGATCGTGGTGAAGGGACCCAACGTCATGCGGGAATACTACCGGAACGCCGAAGCGACACAGCGGGTGCTTCGCGACGGAAAACTCTATACGGGTGATACCGGCACGATCGATGCCGAGGGCTACATCACCATACGGGGCAGAAAGAAATCGGTCATCGTGACGGCGGGCGGGAAGAACGTCTACCCCGACGAGCTGGAGATCCTCCTCAACCGGAGCCCTTACATTCTCGAGAGTGTCGTTGTTCCCTACAAGGACAGGCGGGGAAACGCCCGTATCGGCGCAATCGTCGTCCCGAACTACGATGCGCTCGGCACGTCGGAGGCGATGCGCGAGGACGCATCCGAGTCGAGGATCAAGAATATCATCTCGGTGGAAATAAAACGGATCTCCTCGTCGCTCCCCGAATTCAAGCGTATCATGGACTTTCAGATGCGCGACGAGGAACTTCCCAAGACAACCACCCAAAAGGTGAAACGGCACCTGGTGACATGGATCGAGGAGTAGATTCGGAGCAGGGGCCGGACCGTTCCGCACCCGGCGCGAATGGCCGCCCCCCCTGGTTCGGGTCTCCCCCCCGTCTTCAGGATTACCTCTTTCTCATGCGCCCCATGATCCTGATCCCCGTCTGGACGTTCTACCTCCTCGGCGCATACCACGGAATGAGGGGCGGTGAGTCAACAATTGAAACCAAGCACCTCTTTCTGGGATTTTTCTCCTTCACCGCGCTCATGGGAGCGGTTTACGTCATCAACCAGATCGCCGACCGAAATGTCGACCGGGCCAACCGGAAACTCTTTTTGATCCCCGATGCCATCATATCCGTTCGCTCCGCGTGGATCGAGGCGGCGCTTCTCGTCGCCGTATCGTTTCAGCTCGGCACGTACCTCCCACGGCCGTTCATGACCGTCCTCGTCGCGAGCCTCGGGCTGGGCGCACTGTACTCCCTCGACCCCTTCAGGCTCAAGAAGCGGGCCGTTCTCGATGTCGCCGCGAACGCGGCCGGCAACGGCATTCTCAACACGATCGCCGGATGGGTCGCGATCGGAGCGCCGCTCGACGGCTGGCATGCGCTCATTCCGTACCCGTTCGCCGTGGCCTCGGTGCACCTCACGACGACGCTCGCCGATATCGAGGGCGATGCGGCTTCCGGCTTTCGGACAAGCGGCGTGCTACTGGGCGTGCGCCCCGGATTGCGCGTAGCCATGGCACTGATGGCCGCGGCGGCGGTCGCCGCGTTCGCCGTGGGGAACCGGCCCGCCCTCTACGCATCGTTTCTCTCGCTCCCCCTCTTTCTGTTCACCCTCCGCTCGACGCACGGGACCTGGCCCCCGTCCCGCTTACTGCTGCCCGCCAAGATCGCTACGCTGGCATTCTCCCTGATCTCGGGATTCCTGTTCCCCCTCTACATCCCCTTCCTCGCCCTCGTCATCCTGGTGACGCGCAGCTACTACGCCGGCCGGTTCGGGATGCGATACCCGTCGCTGTGAGAGGGTATGAGGCGGATTGCGCCGCCCGGCATTTCAATACTTTTTGTATAATCCCGCCCATTACCTTATAATCGTCGCTGCCTTCGGGCACACACGGAAACACACATCCGGGAATCGACACAGGGAAGGATACGACACCGATGAATTTCGATATTTTTCGCGCGTACGACATCCGGGGAATCTACCCCACGGATATAGACGAGGAAGCGGTCTATGCAATAGCGAAAGGATACACGGCCGTATTCGCGCCGGACGAGGTGGCGGTCGGAATGGATGTGCGCCTCTCATCCCCCTCACTCAAGAAGAGCCTCGTCGAGAGCCTTCTCGAATCGGGGGTCGACGTCGTCGATATCGGCCAAGCGACCACCGATATGCTCTACTTCGCCGTCGGAAGGTACGAGTATTCAGGAGGCATCATCGTATCAGCCTCGCATAATCCGCGCGAATACAACGGCCTCAAGATGGTCAGGGAAAAGGTCACGGCGATCTCCTCCGATACGGGGCTCTTCGAGATCAGGGACCTTCTGAAATCGGGACCGCCGCCGAAAACGGCGCCCGGGCGGCGGGGGAGGTTGCGAAAGCAGGAAATCCTCGACGACTACATCGGGCATGTTTTGAGCTTTATCGACACCGGCGCGATCCGGCCCTTCTCGTTCGTCGCCAACGCAAACTTCGGTTTCGTTGGCACGCCCTTGCGGCGCCTCGCCGGGCGCCTCCCCCTCAAGATCAAACCGCTCAACTTCGAGCCGGACGGCTCGTTCCCGAAAGGGCGGCCCGACCCGTTGATCGAAGAGAACCGCGTCGAAACAGAACAATTGATCAAGGATTCGGGCGTCAATTTCGGCGCCGCGTGGGACGCCGACGCGGACCGAATCTTCTTTTTCGACGAGACGGGGCGGTTCATATCGGGAGCGTACACGACCGCGCTGCTCGCCAAGATCATGCTCGAGAAGCACGGGAGCGACAACACGATCATTATGGATCCGCGCATCACGTGGCCCATCCTGAGGACCGTCAGCGCGATGGGCGGGCGTTCTCTCATCAGCAAGTGCGGGCACACCTTCATAAAGGACCGGATGCGGTCCGAGGATGCGCTGTTCGCCGGCGAGATGAGCGCGCATTATTATTTCCGTGACAACTACTACGCGGACAACGGCATCATACCGCTCGTCCTGCTTGTCGAGCACCTGTCGAAGCGCCGTGTGACGTTCTCCGAGATGATCTCTCCGTTCATGGAGAATCACGTGCTGTCGGGAGAGATAAACTTCCGGGTGCACGACACGGGCGAGGTCATCGAGCGAGTCCGCGAGCGGTTCGGGAGCGAAGGATCGGAGGATCTCACAGACGGCTACTCGGTCGAGAGCGCCGACTGGCGGTTCAATATCAGGCCGTCGAACACGGAGCCGCTCCTGCGGCTCAACGTCGAGGCCCGGGAGCAGCGGCATGTCGACGAGATCGTCGGCATCATACGGGGAATCGCCTGCGCATAGCGGTGCCGAGCGGCGGCCGGTTCACGGCAATCCCACGATCATCTGTCAACGGGATCTCTTACCTTGCCCGTCATCGGAACGAAACGGACGGGCAGCGAGGAGAGAAGCTCGAGGCCCCCGGCTCGCTTCTCGTACACGTGAAGATTCTGGAAATGCTCCCCGACCGGTATCACCAGTCGCCCGCCCTCTCTCAGCTG
>DATKWS010000052.1:0-41320 GCA_035529435.1 Patescibacteria group bacterium | reverse complement strand
CGGTATTACCGGGCCGCCGTCGAACAGGGGCAGAATAAGGAGATTCTGCTCGAGCTCAATCTCATCATGAAGGGGAGGGGGGGATACCGTGATTACTTCAGAAATCGTGTGATCTTTCCCATCGCTACGGTTTCGAAGCGTGTGGTAGGGCTGGCGGGGAGGGTCCTCGACGATTCCCAGCCGAAATACCTCAACTCGATGGAGAGTCCTATCTACCACAAGAGTAAAATCTTGTACGGACTCGGTTTTTCCAGGGAAGGTATAAAAAAGGAGGATTCTGTTTATTTGGTAGAAGGTTATATAGATTATTTAATGTTATGGATCAAGGGATTTCGCAATATATCTGCTGTTTGTGGGACTTCATTGACGGAGGAGCAGACCCGCCTTCTTGCACGATATACAAAACGTGTATATATTATCAATGATGGTGATCGGGCCGGCGTACACGCATCGGTCAGAGCAGCCGACCAATTACTGATAGAAGGCCTGGAGGTGCAGATCGTATTTCTGCCCGAAGGTGAGGATCCGGACAGTTTTGTAAGAAAGCGTGGAGCAGAAGCATTGCGGAATCTCGTGAGTTCTGCTCCTCATTATTTTGAATACCTGCAGTGGGAGGCAGAGCGCGGGGACCGGACGGTGTACCGGAAAGACCAGGTCGTCAAGCATCTCCTCGATACGGTATCCCGCACCAAGGACGAGATCAAGAAGGAGTTGTACCTGCAGGAGATTGCACGGCTTTTCGATATTCCACTCGAGACGTTACGCGGGGGTGTCAGGAAGACGAAACGCGGGGCGCCCGCGGCGGAGACTGGACGCTCCGCCTCAACCAAGCGGGACAATATTCAGAAGCAGATGTTCCGCATCGGTCTCGAGAGCGAGTGGCATGCCCGCCTGATCGTTGAAAATCTGTTCGAGGAAGATCTCGTGGGAGGGTTGTACCGGGAGTTATACAAAGCGCTTGACTTGGCATTGAAAAACCATATTGATATAACAAGCCCGGATTTCGTCGGGGGCATCGAGGACGTCGAGTTATCTAAGTTGGTTTCGGAAATAGCACTTATGCCGAAACCTCCCGGCCCGATAGATGAGATGTTGACCGACACGCTCGTCTGGTTGAAGCGGGCTTCACTGAGGGATGAAATGGAGGTGATGAAGAGGCGGCTGCACGAGTTGCAGCTGAATCCCGAAATGGGGACCCCGGGAGAGGAAATCGCCATCGCCGAAGCGTACAGGAAGATCGCGAAGGAGCTGGGGAACGTGAGTCTCAAGGAGGTTGGCCAGTCAAATGGGTCGCGGTAAGATCGATGAGGTAGTCTCGAATATCAAGAAGCTGTCGCAAAGCAAGGGATACGTGCTCAACGAGGAGATCGACGAGCTCGTTGGGGATAAATTCGATCCGGGTGATATTATCAGATTGTACGATCGCCTCAGTGACGAGAATATCGATTTCTTCGACTCCAGCGATAAGGCACGGATGAAGCTGGATGCCCGCAAGAAGCGGGAGCAGAAGAAAGCCAAGAGTTCCGAGGAATTGCTCTCGACCGGGATCAGGTACGACGATCCGGTGCGCATGTACCTGCGCGAGATGGGCAAGGTTCCGTTGCTGGATCGCGAGGGTGAGATCGAGATCGCCAAGCGCATCGAAGCGGGGCATATCAAGATAACGAAGGCGATCTTCAGCCTCAACACGACGACGAGGGAACTGAAACGGTTCGTCGAGAAGCTCGAGAAGGGTCATCTGCGCCTCGAGGACGTCATCCAGCTGGAAGGCGGCGGCCTGCATCCACACTATTCGGGAAAGAAGGAACAGAAGAAATACATCGGCATATTGAAGCGGATCATACGATACCGGGAAGAGATCGTCGAGCTCCAGGCCAAACTCAGAAAGAAGATCAGCAAGAAGAATGCGGCCACCGTGACAAAGCAGCTCGAGGCGAGAAACAGAAAGCTTCAGGAGGAGTATCGCAAGATCAAGCTGCATCCCGATCAGCGCGAGAGGCTGGTCGGCAAGATCAAGGATATTCTGTGCAGGATCGATAAGCTCAAGAAACAGATCGAGGAGTACGAGAAGTTCGTCGGCTTGAGCACCGAGGAGATCAACCAGGCGATCAAGGTCCTCTGCGGAAGAAGCAAGAGCAAGCAGACATTGCAGAAAAAGACAAAGTGGACGCTGGCGAATCTCAAGGATTTCTCGGGCAAGATCAAATCGATAGACAAGGCGATTCGCCGCATCGAGCTCAAAGAGAATGTCGATTACGAGACGCTCAGGGAGAATGTGAAGGATATGCGGCTGGGGGAGCGCAAGGCCGAACGTGCCAAGCAGGAGATGATCGAGGCGAACGTGCGTCTGGTGATCTCGATCGCCAAACGGTACACGAACCGGGGGCTGGAATTCCTCGATCTCATCCAGGAGGGAAACAGCGGCCTCATGCGCGCCGTCGACAAGTTCGATTACCGGAAGGGATACAAGTTCAGTACCTATGCAACCTGGTGGATACGTCAGGCGATAACCCGGGCGATCGCCGATCAGGCCCGAACGATCCGCGTACCGGTCCACATGATCGAAGCGATCAACAAGGTGTCGCGCACACAACGCAAACTGATCCAGGAGTTCGGACGCGAACCGACGCCCGAGGAGGTCGCGAGCTTTCTCGAGTACCCGATCGGCAAGGTCAAGAGCGTCATGAAAGCGAGTATGGAGCCGATATCGCTCGATCGCCCGATCGGCGAGGATGATGACAGCAACCTCAGCGACTTCATCGAGGACACAACGGCCTCTTCCCCCGATCAGACCGCGGCTCACTCGATGCTGAAGGATCAGGTTGCACGGGTGCTCGCCACCCTGACGCCACGGGAGGAGAAGGTCGTCCGGCTGCGATTCGGTCTCGGCGACGGCACGCCGCGGACGCTCGAGGAGGTCGGCACGATATTCAAGGTGACGCGTGAGCGCGTCCGTCAGATCGAGGCAAAGGCGCTGCGCAAGCTCATGCATCCAAGCAGGAGCCGAAAGCTCAAGGGTTACATAGATGTTTGATGTTCCAGCGGGGCCGGTTGCGATGCTGCACGTGCATGTGTGGTACGGTGCCATCACGGTACAAAAATGTTGAAAGGATCGGAACGAGATGGTACCGTGAGTGGTCATTTCAAGGTGCTTACGGCGGGCCCATAGCTCAGTGGTAGAGCTCCCGGCTCATAACCGGTCGATCCCAGGTTCGAATCCTGGTGGGCCCACCACTATTTATGGTGGAACTCATCCTGGCGCAATCTGAAAGCGATCTCGCCGCGGCGAAGCGGCTCTTTCTGGAATATGCAGAGTCGCTCGGCTTCAACCTCTGTTTTCAGGATTTCAATCGTGAGCTTGCAGGCGTACCGGGCGACTACGGCCCGCCCGGCGGCAGGCTTCGTCTCGCCGTCGTGGATGACATGGCGGTCGGCTGCATCGCGATGCGAAAGCTCGAAGACGGCATTTGCGAGATGAAGCGCCTCTACGTGAGGCCCGCGTTCCGGGGCAGGGGGATCGGACGGAAACTCGCCGTGGCGTGCGTGCGGGATGCACGTTCACTGGGATACCGGGCGATACGGCTTGATACGATCCCGGAAATGGCGGCGGCGACGGCGCTGTACCGATCGCTCGGATTTATGGAGATAGAACCATACCGCTTCAATCCCCTGCCTGGTGCGCTCTATATGGAGCTCGACCTGAATCGGCAGTGACGGTGCGGCGGAATATTCACGGCACACCTGAAGCACAACGGTTACTCGTTAGGCCCGACAATTGCGGATAGGTGCGTAGCGTTACCGAATGTGAGGTTTCGATACGGGCCGGTTCTCGCCGCGCGCACGTATCTCTCTTTTATTACAATGACTTGCAGTCGATTCGGTCTTGATATGCTGTAACTCGCTGATTTTTATAGCGTTACTTTTGCAATGACGGGAGCAAAAATGCAACTGCGAAGGAGCATCCCGCTGGCGCTTTTGATTATACTATTCATCTATTTCGAGATCCATTCGTGCTCGGATGAGCACGTGACGGATCCGAACGATCCGACTCCCGAAGCCACCGATCTCATCTGCAACGCCCATGACCTGTTCTTCATCGATGATGAGACCGGATGGGTCCTCGGTACGCTCGGCACGATAATGGCCACGACCGACGGCGGCGACTCATGGAACGGAGCGGTCATTCCCGACGCGGTCCTGAACGACATATTTTTTCTCGATCGTGATACGGGGTGGGTTGCCGGAAAGGACGGCAGTATGTACCGGACGTATGACGGCGGTGCACACTGGGAGCGGTCCATATTCAGCGGGACGCCGCAGGATACCGATCTGTATGAGATCCGGTTCATGAGCCATTCGTTGGGTTTCGTTCTGGGATATGACGGCGTGTACCGGACCGCGGATGCGGGGATGCTGTGGCAAAATTACTGGCTGCCGGTGATACCCAAAAAGGGCGCCTGGAACATGAGCCTGATAAATGATTGCACCGGGTATCTGCTCGGAAGCAGCTGGATGGACCCCGACCCGGAACTCGTCTACAAGACCGAGGATGGCGGGCTGAGCTGGCGGGCCGTGGAGGGTTCCGAATCCTCGATCCTCAAAGCCGTAATGACGATCGAGTTTATCGATGAAAATAGGGGTTGGGCCGGAGGGGGCGTCATCATGAGGACGGTGGATGGGGGAAACAGCTGGACCATGCAGCTCGAGGACGCGACGGTGCGCGAATTTTACTTCTGCGATTCGTCCTGCGGGTACGCCGTCGGCGGCAGGACAATCCTGCATACGGAGGATGGTGGCGGATCATGGATCGATATCACGCCGGTCGACGCCAGGATCGCCGATCTCAGGGCCGTGTATTTCCTCGATATGAATCACGGTTTTGTCGTCGGCCGCGGCCCGGATGAGCTGCACGGCTCAGCGGTGTACAAGGTCTCGCTGGTTCTCGAAACGGAGGACGGTGGAGTGAGCTGGGACGTGACCGATTTTCTCTTCGACTACACTCCCTATCAACTGCTCGATGCGGAGCAGGAAAGAGATTGATGCGAACGCGAGGAATCCCGCTGGGCGGCCTTGACCGTGGGATCGCGGAATTGTCGCGAGCACCGATTGCCTCGTTGGGGGCAGGCGAGCGTCGGCCCGTGAAGGCCGGTGATGATAAATTTATTAAACACGTATATCGTTAAATATTAAATAGTTATAACCGCCATGGCCGTTCGGGCACGCCCGTGCGGCCTCATGACTTGAAAAAAATCTTGACCACAACCCAGATTTTTCTTACTGTTCCTCACTTATTGATGCTACCAATGGGAATTCACGATGCGTGTCACAGAAAGGTTTCAATCGAATATATCGGGTTCATGTCGAAATTACGTGCTCTTGCACTATACGTGTGAAAGAGGATGCTTCCCTTACGGGAAGCATTTTTCTTTTTGGAAGAAGGGTTTCTGGAAATGGTGACTCATGAAGGCGATATACAACTATTGATTCATATCGTAAAGAAGGATCTCGATATTCGGGATAAGCGGAGATTCCTTGAGGAAGCTCCAAAACGAATGAAAAGCATTCAAAAAACAATCAAGGAGATGGAGGGAGAGCTGGGGGAGGAGATGCAGGATTTCGAGAAGTTCGAGAAGGAACGCCGGCATCTCGAGCGGGAGATCCAATCGCAAAACGACAAGATCAACAAAAAGCGGCTCGAACAGGACAAGGCTGATTCCAACAAGGCATACCGGGCACTCGGTCACGAGATAGAGTACCTGACCAAACTTGTCGACAAGGAGGAGGAACGTGTACTCACGATCCTCGAGAAGACAGAGGGAAAGAAGAAACAGCTCGAGGAGGCGACGGCGAACGTCGAGCAGCGAAAGAAGGGGCTCCTCGATGAAATAGAAACCATAGAAAACGACATCCTGAAAACCGAAGAGAGCCTGAAAGTGATCGAGGACGAGAAGATACGGGTGCTGCCGCACCTGTCGCAGAAGGTGAGGCGGCTGTACGACCGTATCCTGAACGTGAAAGGAGATTCCGGCGTCGCCAATATCGCCGGCGATATTTGCCAGGGGTGCTTTTCACGGGTGCCGCCGCAAAGAGCTCACGAGATACGTAAAAACGACCAAATCATGACCTGCGAGGCATGCGGGCGCATCCTCGTATACTTCGAATCCGATTCTTCATTGAAATCGTAGGAGATCGCATGGAAAATCTCGGCACACTCCTACACCTCGTCGCCGGCGGCAAGAAACTGCGGGAGGTGTGGGAGGAATCGGGGTTTACCTCGATGGGGGAGGCGCGCCGGGCACTGGAGGCCCTTGCCGCAAAGTTCGATACGGGCGCCGGGGACATTGTTTTGAAACGGAAAGGCACGGCGCCGCCATCCCACGATGCATCGCGGCGCTCCGACACGCTGATCATTTATACTGACGGCGCTTCCCGCGGAAATCCCGGCCCGGCATCCATCGCCGCGGTGGTGTATCTGCCATCGGGAAAACTTCTCATCTCCCGTTCGAGTATGATCGGTACGGCGACGAACAATGTGGCCGAGTACCGTGCCGTTCTGGATGGGCTCGAGCTTGCACGGAACCTGCACGCCGTCGAGATCGAAATCAAACTCGACAGTGAACTCGTAGTCAGGCAGTTGAATGGCGAATATCGTGTCAAGAACAAGGATCTACGAATACTCCACGACGCGGTCCTCGCGGAGATGTCCCACTTCGCACGCTGCACGTTCGAGCACATTTCCCGCGCTCAGAACACCGAGGCGGATCGTCTCGCCAACGAAGCGCTCGATTCACCGACCGGCGATCATTAGAACCGGAAGGTGCTTGCGCTCCTACCCGATTTCATGCACGGTGTACCCGCCCGGACGAATGGTCTCTTTGACCTTTACGGGGCACTGTGATATATTGACGTTGAGTACGGATGTACACCATGTCTTGTGCGGCAAAGTAGGCTGGGTGATCGCGGGGGGCGCTTCGCTCCCCGAGGAAAGTCCGGGCTCCAGAGGGCAGGGTGCTGGGTAACGCCCAGTGGGGGTAACCCCAAGGAAAGTGCCACAGAAAATAAACCGCCATCGCACATGCGGTGGTAAGGGTGAAACGGTGAGGTAAGAGCTTACCAGTATCGCCGGTGACGGTGATAGCTCGGCAAACCCCACCCGGAGAAAGACCAAATAGAAGAGGAGAAGCGGCCCGCTTCGTTCGACTCTCGGGTAGGTCGATGGAGGCCGGCGGCAACGCCGGTCCGAGATAAATGATCACCACCCCGCCGATTCGGCAGGGTACAGAATCCGGCTTACACGTCTACTTTGCCGCTTTTCAATTACGGATGGGAAAGCTTCGGGACGAGATGCCGGTTTGGATGCTCGAACAGGTGGACGAGGAAGCGATGAGGGAAATCGGCGGTGATCTGATGCTCTCACCGCTCGAGGCGCGCCTCCTCGCGACGAGAGGTATTGATACCGTCGAAGCGGGAACCCGCTTTCTCTTTCCGTCGATCGATCAACTCCACGATCCGTTTCTCTTCGCCGAGATGGAAAAGGCGGCATCGCTGCTTCACGGTGCGATCACCGGCGGTGATCTCATACTCATTCACGGTGACTACGATGCGGACGGTATCTGTGGTACGGCCCTGCTGTACGAGCGGCTCCAGAAACTCGGCGCGAACGTGCAATATTTCATCCCCGACAGGTCCCGTGACGGGTACGGACTTTCACGGCGCGTACTGGAGAGGGGGGTCGCCGTCGGATTGAAAATGGTCGTGAGCGTCGACTGCGGCTCGAGCGACCGCGACCTGATAGCGTACCTCTCGGAGAATGGCGTACGCGTGATCGTGACAGATCATCACGAGACGGGAGAGCGGGTTCGGGAAGCAGCGGCGTTCATCAATCCAAAGTTGCCCGGTGAACGGTATCCCTTCAAGGAGCTGGCGGGATCCGGCGTCGCGTTCAAGCTGCTGCAGGGACTCGAAAAGGTACTGGGCATCAACCTGTCCCTGGGCGATCAGCTCGATCTCGTTGCGATAGGAACACTGGGAGACTACACTGTTCTCAGGGATGAGAGCAGGGTGCTCGTATCGAGCGGCCTCGATATCCTCCGGGCGTGGCGACGTCCCGGCCTGAAGGCGCTGCAAGCGGTGAGCGGACTTCCACCGGATCGATTCTCGGCGAGGCAGGTGTGCTTCACCCTGGTCCCGCGGCTCAATTCTCCCGGCAGGATCGGAAGCGCGCGCGACGTTGTCGAACTGCTCCTCACCAAGGATGTCTCGGCGGCCGCCCGGATGGCGGATGAGATAGAGGTAAAGAACAGGAAACGCCGGGCTCATGACAGCCGTGTGACCGAGGAAGCGAGCTATCTGGCCGATATCGTCGTGAAACGCAACGAACCAAGCGCACTTGTCTTCGCTTCCTCTTCGTGGCACGAGGGTGTCGTGGGGATCGGTGCTGCGCGGCTCGCCGAGCGGTACAATCTGCCTTCCGTCCTCATTGCGGTGAAGGATGGCACCGGCAAGGGTTCGGCCCGGTCGGCGGGAATCGTGAATATCAAGGAGGCACTCGAGCGATGCGCCATATATCTCGATGAGTACGGCGGCCACCGTGAAGCGGGTGGTTTTTCGATACGAGAGGAGAAGATCGCCGATTTTCAGCGAATGTTCGAAGAGACCGTCGAGGAACTCGTGGAAGACGGCGCGGGGGATGCGTTGCGGTTCGATGCGCAAACGACGCTGGACGCGTGCACCATGGATCTCATCGCATTCATCGAGAGGCTGGCCCCGTTCGGTCCGGGGAATCCCGAGCCCGTGATGCTGGTCGAGGGCCTCAGGGTACTGCCAGGTACCCGCATCGTCGGCGACGGCCACCTGAAGATTGCGGTCATGGACCGTTCCGGTACAGACGGTGAGCTCATCGCATTTGCAATGGGGAAGGACTGGCCGCCGGACGAGATCGTGGGCAGGCATGTCGACGCCCTGGTCCATGTGCGCAGGAATGCATACATGGGGAAAGTATCGCCACAACTGGGCGTGACGGCTCTGCGCCTTGCAGGGAGCAGCGAATGCGGCGGCTGAATCGAAAATCCACGGGTCCGCACCGGTACGGTGGGCCCGCCGTTCGGGGTGCCCGCGTATGAAACGAGAGGCTGTGACACAGAAGCTCGATGAGGCATTCCATGGAGTGCTGCGGGAATTGATGACTGTGGACGGGACCGAGCGGGAGCTGCTCGAGAAAGCATACTCGTTCGCCGCCCGGGCACACGAGGGCCAGCAACGGCTCTCGGGTGAGCCGTTCATCACCCACAGTATCGAGGTGGTCCGCATCCTCGTTGAGCTCAGACTCGACGCAGCGACCGTTGCCGCCGGTATGCTGCACGACGTCGTGGAGGATACCGGCGTCAGCCTGAAAGAGGTCGAGATGGAATTCGGCGTGGAGATCGCGGGATTGGTGGAAGGACTCACCGAACTAGGCAAGCTTGCGTTTCGTTCGCCTGAGGAACGGCAGGTGGAATCAGCGAGACGGATGCTCGTTTCGATGGTGAAGGATATCCGGGTCATATTCATAAAGCTCGCCGATCGCCTTCACAACATGAGAACGCTGGAGTTCCTGCCGGAGGAACGCCGGCGGCATATTGCGCGTGAGACGCTCGAAATATACGGCCCGCTGGCGCACCGCCTTGGAATGGGAAGGATCAAGGGTGAACTCGAGGATATCTCATTCAAGATCCTCGAGCCGGATGCGTTCAACTCGGTACGCAGCATGGTGCGGGTCAGGGTGGCGAACGGGGAGGCCGTCTTCGAACGATTCCACAGGCCGATCGAGGAATGGCTGCGAAATGAAGATATCGACGCCAAGATAACGAGCCGCATCAAGCATCCGTACAGTGTCTGGCAGAAGATGCAAAACAAGCATGTTCCGATCGATCATATCTACGATATTCTCTCCATGCGGATCATCACCAAAACCGTGCGGGACTGCTACCATGCACTCGAGATCGTGCACGGCCAGTTCGAACCGATCCAGGAGCGTTTCAAGGATTACATCGCCGCCCCCAAGGTCAACATGTACCAATCGATCCACACGACGGTCCTCGATTCATCAGGCAACCAGATGGAGATACAGATCAGAACCGAAAAAATGCATTACACGGCCGAGTACGGAATCGCGGCGCACTGGATCTACAAGGAACGGGGAAAGGCCGCGGCCACCTGGAACCGGTGGCTGGAATGGATAAGCCGGGCGATCGACTACCAGCTCGAGTTGACCGATCCGGCCGAGTTCATGCAGTATCTGAAGACCGATATCTTCCAGAACAAGATCTATGTGTTCACGCCGGCCGGCGAGCTCAAGCAGCTGCCGGTGGGATCGACGCCGATCGATTACGCGTACACCATTCACTCCGATATCGGAAACCATTGCTCGGCCGTGAAGGTGAACGGACGTCTCGTGCCGCTCGATTACCAGCTGAAGAGCGGCGATCGTGTCGAGGTCGTAACCTCACTCAAGGCGGAACCGCACGAGAAGTGGCTCGGCAAGGTGAAAACTTCGCGCGCGCGGGCGAAGATCAGAAACTGGTTCAGGAACAATACGGACGAGAAGGATCGAATCGCCGGGAGGGAGATCCTCCGGTCGGAGTTGCGAAAGCGGAGGCTGTCGCTACCCAAGGAGGCCGCGC
The DNA here is from genome assembly GCA_035529435.1 of Patescibacteria group bacterium. Taxonomy (GTDB): domain Bacteria; phylum Krumholzibacteriota; class Krumholzibacteriia; order Krumholzibacteriales; family Krumholzibacteriaceae; genus DATKWS01. The sequence continues at coordinate 30,659 of DATKWS010000052.1, read as the reverse complement.
TTCGAAAATTGCTCAAGGCGTTTCAGAAGGGTTCCCTTGACGAGCTGTACTTCTCGCTTGCACGGGGTAAGATATCGACCGCCGATGTGGTCGATCGCATCTCCGGCGAGAATGAAAGGATGCAGCAGGAGCGCGAGCAACGTCAGATCGAGAGTGTACAAACGCTCATCGGGGAAGCCGCTCATGGCGTCAGGATAGACGGGATGGACAATATAATGGTGCGATACGCGAAATGCTGCCAGCCGGTGCCCGGCGATCCGGTCATTGGTGTCATCACGCGTGGAAGGGGCGTATCCGTGCACCGCGCGGGCTGTAAGAATCTCAAAAAGAACACGGAGCCCGAACGGATCATCAAGGTGGAATGGGAAACGCATACCGAACAGCGGTACCTCGTTTCGCTCATCGTCACGGCCCGCGACCGTGTGGGTTTGGTGGCCGAGATCAGCAGGAGGGTCAAGGATCTCGATACGGAGGTGCGATCGGGACATTTCCAGATACAGGAAGGATTCTTCACGCTCATTCTCTTGATGGGGATAGCGGATATCAAGCATCTCAACGATGTGATGGCGGAGATACGCGGGATCGAGAATGTAATCAGCGTGAATAGGTCCGTATAGGGAGGTTCGCGTGAGAGTCGTGGTACAACGGGTAGCACAGGCACGTGTGGAGGTGGAAGGCAGAACCATCGCGGCGATCGGCCGGGGAATCGTGCTCCTTGCGGCGTTTCGGCGCGGCGATGACGCCGGGGAGCTCCAGTGGATGGCGCGCAAGTGCCTCGAGCTTCGTATCTTCGAGGATGAGGACGGGAAGATGAACCGCTCGGTCCTGGAGGAGAATGGAGAGGTGCTCGTCGTCTCGCAATTCACGCTGTACGGCAACTGCCGGAAGGGACGGCGCCCGGCCTACACGGATAGCGCGCCGCCGGAGGAAGCCGTGAAACTCTATCGTCTCTTCATCGAATTGCTGCACAGCAGCTATCCACGGATCGCACAGGGGGAATTCGGCGCGAAGATGAAGCTCGGGCTCGTCAACGACGGCCCGGTGACCCTGATCGTGGATCGCGACGGCGGTGGGGGGGGGAGAAGGTGACCACCCGATGAATCCATTTCTATCGCATGCGGTCCAGGGCAGTCTTGTACTTGCCTCGGCATCACCCCGCAGGCACGAAATCCTGCGCTCGCTGGGATTCGAGTTCGAGGTGTTGCCGGCGACGGTCGACGAGGGTGAGCTCCAGTGGGATGATCCGGAGCGCAACGTTCGGATACGCGCAGAACTGAAGGCGGTCGCAGCGCAGCAGCACCGGCCGCGGAAGACGATCATCGCGGCCGACACGGTCGTCGTGAAGGGCGGCGTGGAGCTCGGGAAGCCCGCCGATCCGCGGGAGGCTGCGGAAATGCTCGCCATGCTTTCCGGCTGCGTACACGAGGTGGTAACCGGCGTGGCGCTCATCTCCCCGCCCAATGTGCGGTTTGTCGAGGTGGAGCGGACGTCGGTACATTTCCGGCTGCTCACTCCCCGGGAGATCCGGCTGTACATCGAGACGGGCGAGCCGTTCGGCAAGGCCGGTGCATACGCAATTCAGGGACTCGCATCCGTGTTCGTCGATCGGATCGAGGGATGCTATTTCAACGTTGTGGGGCTGCCCGTTCCGAGACTCTTCGGCATGTTCAGGATGCTCGAGGAACGATTGGGCGCCGGCAGTTGATGCACCCGCTTTCTCTTTCGACGGCGAACCGGGTGATGCGGGCGCGGGTGATTCGATCATGCATGGAGAAGTAGGGCATAGATGAAAACATACCAGGACGAGTATCAGTTCTCGACCGATGGAGACGGGACGATCGTGAATATCACCGGGCCGGTCGAATCAGTGCTTGGCGCGAGCGCCGTCGTGACGGGGCAACTCACCGTTTTCGTTCCGGGATCAACGGGCGCGATCACGACCATAGAGTACGAGCCGGGACTCCTCGCGGATATGCCCCGGCTGTTCGAGAAACTGGTCCCAGCCGGGATTTCCTACAGTCACGACAAAACGTGGCGTGATGGCAACGGATTTTCGCATCTCAGGGCCGCACTCGTCGGCCCGTCGCTCACGGTGCCCGTATCGGACGGCACCTTATCACTCGGAACCTGGCAGCAGATCGTCTTTCTCGAATTCGACAACAAGCCGCGGAACAGGCGCATCGTGATCAATGTCGTCGGTGAGTGATCGGCGGGCGCGATCGGTGGGGTGATTCCAGCGGAATGCGTGATACATGCCGGGGCCCGCAAAAGCAGCGGGAGGCGTGATCGAAAGGAGGCCGGCCTTTGGAACACAATCGTTCCACGGAACGCATGATATTTCCGACGGTCGATTATCGCCGCGGCATCGTCAGGATTCTCGACCAGACGCGGCTGCCGCTCGAGGAGCATGTGCTGGAGTTGCGCGGGCCCGAAGAGGTGGCCGCCGCTATACGCGAGCTCAAGGTCAGGGGCGCCCCGGCGATCGGGATAGCCGCGGCGTACGGGATGCTCGCGGCGCTCGAGAAGATCATGAAGCGCGGATCCGGCGATCGGGCCGGGTACCTGTTCGACCGGGTGGAAGGCGCGCGGGAGATACCGGCTCACGGCATCACGGCGGAGAATATCCGGGACGAGCTTGCCGGTGCCCGTGCGCTCCTCGCTTCGACCCGGCCGACCGCCGTGAATCTGTTCTGGGCGCTCGACCGTATCGAAGCGGCTCTCGGTGCGGCCGGGGACGATCCGGTTCAAATGGGACGGCGCGTGGCGAAGGAGGCATTCGCCATCCACGAAGAGGAACTCGAGGTGGAACTCGCCATCGGCAGGCATGGCTCCGCCCTGATACGGAACGGGATGAACATACTCACGCATTGCAACGCCGGGGGCCTCGCGACGGCGGGGTACGGTACGGCGCTCGGCGTGCTGTACCGGGCCTTCGAGGAGGGCAAACGGTTCACCGTCTACGCGGACGAGACGCGGCCGCTTCTGCAGGGTGCACGGATAACGACATGGGAGCTGCGCAGGCGCGGTATCGAGACGATCCTGTTATGCGACAACGCGGCGGCATCGCTTTTTGCGGCCGGCAGAATCGATGCGGCGATCGTCGGGGCTGACCGTATCGCGGCGAACGGCGATACGGCGAACAAGATCGGCACGCTGGGGGTGGCGATTCTCTGCGAGCGGTTCGGGAAGCCGTTCTATGTCGCCGCGCCGTGGTCAACATTCGACACGAAGATCCCCTCAGGGTCGGAGATACCGATCGAGGAGCGCGGCAGCAGGGAAGTTACGGCGTTCTGGGGGCGGGAAACAGCGCCCCCCGGAACTACCGTCTACAATCCCGCCTTCGATGTGACGCCGGCGTCACTCGTAACGGCCATCGTCACCGAGCGCGGTATCATGGAACGGCCCGGTGAAGGGACGATCAGGCGGTTTGCCGCCGGCGCCGGGTAGGACGGCGGCGGCCGGTTGACACGGGGCGCGGGGCGCGGACTTCATTGTTTCGCTTTCCGGTGGGTCGGTTGCGGGGCACGAACGGTTCTCTCATTCTAATGATTGTATTGAAAGGAACTTGACATACCATGCGACCGGGTGTATATTGGTTTACTTCGATTTCCACATGTGGTTTGTTGTCCGGAGGAGTGGAATGCAAAAAACGACCATCCTGAAGCAGGGTCAGTTCGAGCGGAACTGGTTCATAGTCGACGCCAGCGGCAAGACGCTCGGAAGGCTGGCTTCCAATGTGGCCTCGGTGCTACGCGGTAAAGGAAAACCGGGATACGCCCCGTTCATGGATGTCGGTGATTTCGTCATCGTCGTCAATGCCGATAAGGTGCGCGTGACGGGGAAGAAACACGAGGACAAGAGCTACTGGCGGCATACCGGCTATCCGGGCGGGCTGCGGTTGACAGCGTTCAAGGATGCCATTGCGAAGGATCCGACGTTCGTGATCAGGCATGCGGTGAAGGGGATGCTTCCCCACAACCGGTTGGGCCGGAGGCTTCTGAAGAAGCTCAAGATCTATGCGGGCCCAAAGCACCCCCACGCAGCGCAGATGCCGGAAGTTATGAATGTATAATGCGTTGCAATTGTTATCGAATGTACAACATTACGCATGGCACCAACTACCATGAGAGGAGGTGACGGTTTGGCGAAGGAAATGTACCACACTGTCGGTAGGAGAAAATCGTCGGTCGCGCGGGTATTCCTTAGTGAGGGAAAGGGCTCGTTCGAAATCAACGGCAAGGATCTGAAGGAGTACCTGAAGCGGGACAGCCTGGCGCTTCAGGTGATGCAGCCGATGGAGCTCACCAACACGCGGGGTAAGTATGATATCAAGGCGACGGTTAAAGGCGGGGGTATTTCGGGTCAAGCGGGAGCGCTCCGCCTCGGTATCGCGCGTGCCATACTCATGCACGACGAGTCGCAGAAGAAGGTGCTCAAGGCGGGAGGATTCCTGACGAGGGACCCGCGCGAGAAGGAGCGGAAGAAATACGGTCAGCCGGGAGCGCGGAAAAAATTCCAGTTCTCGAAGCGGTAATATTCAATTACACACATTCCTCTATGCAATCCCCGGTGTTCCCCGCGTGCGGGGGATGGGATGCAGCTCAGAGAGGGATGGAGGATCAACCGAAGGAGGCACTGATTGATGAACGTCACCATCAAGGACTTGCTGGAGTCGGGCGTTCATTTTGGGCACCAGACGAGACGCTGGAACCCCAAGATGAAGCCCTATATTTTTAAAGAACAGAACAGCATCTACATCATCGATCTCAAAAGCACACTCAATCAGCTTGAAAAGGCGTACCGGATACTCGTGGATCTCGCCGCCGAGGGCAAGACGGTGATCTTTGTCGGCACCAAGCGGCAGGCCAAGGAGAGTGTCTGCGAGGATGCCGATCGGTGCGGCATGTTCTATGTCAATGAGCGGTGGCTCGGGGGCACGTTGACCAATTTCAAAACGATCAGTCAAAGCATGAACCGCCTCGAGGACCTCGAGGCTATGGAACGGGACGGACGGATCGAGCAGCTTTCCAAGAAGGAGCGGTTGAATGTCGAGAAGCACAAGGCCAAGCTGCTCAAGGTGCTGGCGGGTATACGCGGTTTGAAGGGGCTTCCCGCGTGTCTCATCGTATTCGATACAAAAAAGGAAGCGATAGCCATTCGGGAGGCGCGCAAGCTCGGTATCCAGTTGATTGGACTGGTCGACACGAACAGCGACCCGGACGATCTCGATATTCCGATTCCCGCGAACGATGACGCGATACGTTCCGTCAAGCTCTTCACACGGGTGCTTGCCGACGCGATTATCGAGGGACGCGGACATTACACGAAGGACAAGGATTTCCTCGACAAGGGCAAGCGGAGCAGGAAATCTCCGGCAGAGCCGAAACCGGCACCTCGGGAGACGGAAAACCGGGGCGCGGACGCAGGTTCGACGGAGGGCCGCAAACCTTCCGAGACGGATAACAGAGATGACACATAGGACAGGGCCGTATGGCAGCCGGAAGGAGTGCGCATGAGTATCACGCCGCAACAAGTAAAAGAGCTCCGCGAGAGAACCGGGGCGGGTATGATGGATTGCAAGAAAGCCCTGCAGGAATCCACGGGGGACATCGACAAGGCGATAACGATCCTCCGTGAGAGGGGGCTCTCCGCCGCCGCGAAGCGGGCGGGACGGGAAGCCAAGGAGGGCTGTATATTTTCGTACGTTCACCCCGGCGACAGGCTCGGGGTAATCCTCGAGCTGAACTGCGAGACTGATTTCGTCGCTCGCACGGATGATTTTCAGGTACTGGGGAGAAACATCGCCATGCAGGTGGCCGCCGCTTCCCCCCTCGTGGTTCGCCGCGAGGAGATAGCTCCCGAGATGCTCGAGCACGAGAAGGAAATCTACCGGAAACAGGCGAAGGCGTCCGGCAAGCCCGAAAAGATAATCGACAAAATTGTTGAAGGCAAGCTCGAGAAATTCTACCATGAGATATGTCTCCTCGAGCAGCCATTCATCAAGAATGACAAGGAGACGGTGGAAGACGTCGTTAAGGCCACGATCGGCAAGCTGGGTGAAAATATCGTCGTCAAACGCTTCGCCAGGTTCAATTTGGGGGAGGATGTATCCTGAACGGTGGGGTTCGCGACAAGCTGGGAGGCGTATAAATTATAAAAGGCGCGGGAGTTTTTTTCTCCTGCGCCTTTTCATGGGAGGAGTGCTCTATGGGAAAACGTCCCGCGATACGGCGTGTGTTGCTCAAGGTCAGCGGCGAGGTTTTCAGCGGGAAGGGTTCCAGTATAGATCTTGACGAGGTGGAACGGTTCGCCGGCGAACTGGGGGACGCGCGTAGAACGGGCGCCGAGATAGCAGTTGTCGTCGGAGGCGGTAACATTCTGCGTGGGGATGCTTTCTGCCGCCGCGGGATCGATCGTGTTTCGGCCGATTACATGGGTATGCTGGGCACGATCATCAACGCGGAGGCTCTCCGGAGCACGCTGGAGCGGATTGCCGTCGACTCGGTGGTTATGACCGCCATCGCGATCGAACAGCTCGCCGAACCGTTCACGCGGCGCGGGGCGCTCGATCATCTCGACAGGGGGCGCGTGCTTATTCTGGCCGGGGGAACCGGCAATCCATACTTCACGACGGATACGGCCGCCGCCCTTCGTGCCGTCGAGATCAAGGCGGATGCGCTGGTCAAGGGTACAAAGGTGGACGGCATCTTCTCGAGCGATCCTGTCACGGAGCCCGATGCGAAGATGCTCGAGAGCCTGAGTTACACGGATGTGCTGCGCGACAACCTCCGCGTCATGGATGCGACCGCTGTCGCGCTCTGCCGGGAGAACGGAATTCCGATAATCGTGTTCAATCTATTCAGAGAGGGAAACCTGAAGCGCGTCCTCGCTGGAGAGACGCTCGGGACAATTGTTCAGTGAGGAGGATACCATGAATCCCATTGACGCTATCTTCGACGAGGCGGGAACCCACATGGAAAGGTCAATTGAGCTCGCACAGACGGAGCTTTCGTCGATTCGCACCGGCAAGGCATCGCCCTCGTTGCTCGACAGCATAAAGGTGAACTATTACGGCACGATGGTTCCACTCAAGCAGGTGGCGAATATCGCCGTTCCCGATCCGAAGTTGATTACGGTGCAGCCATGGGAGAAGCCGCTGGTCGGTGAGATCGTGAAGGCCATCCAGTCATCGAATCTGGGGATGAATCCCCAGAGCGACGGGAACTTCATCCGGGTACCACTGCCGCCGCTGACGGAAGAGCGGCGGATCGAGCTGGTCAAGACGGTGAAGCAGATGATCGAGGACACAAAGGTCGCCATCCGTAACGTGAGGCGTGACGCGAATGAAAAGTTGAAGAAGCTCGAGAAGGACCACGAGGTTTCAGAGGACGAGTACCACCGGTATCACAAGGAGATCCAGGATCTGACCAACGGGGCGATCGAAAAGGTCGACAAGCTTCTCGCCGTGAAAGAGAGAGAGATCATGGAGTTCTAGATGCCGCACCGGCAGGCGCCGGTGGGTAATACATCCGATGAGTACGGAAATCGATACGGCAATCGAAAAACTGAAGAAGCGCAGCGACATGGCGCACCATGTCGCCATTATCATGGATGGTAACGGGCGGTGGGCGAAGAAACGGCGGCTGCCCCGGATCGCGGGCCATCGGGCCGGAAGGGCGTCGGTGCGTGCCGCGGTCCGGACAGGAGCTCGGCTCGGCCTCGGGGCCCTCTCCCTGTATACCTTTTCGCTGGAGAACTGGAAACGCCCGCGAACGGAGGTCACCGCCCTGATGCAGTTTCTCGGTGCCGTGCTCCATACCGAGTATCTCGAGCTCATGGAAAACAACATCAGGCTCAGGGCCGTCGGCCGGCTCGATATGCTGCCCCGGGACACGCATCACACGTTGATGGAGACGATCGACAGGTTGTCATCGAACACCGGCATGATCCTGAACCTATGCCTGAGTTACAGCGGCCGCGCGGAGATCGTCGATGCGGTGAAGGGGATCATCGCGGCGGCCGGGAGAGGAGAGCTGAGCGCCGATTCGTTCGACGAGCGGGCATTTCAGCGATACCTCTATGCGCCCGATCTCCCCGACCCGGATCTTCTGATCAGAACGAGCGGAGAGCTCAGGATCAGCAATTTTATGCTCTGGCAGCTGGCCTATACGGAGATCGTCGTCATGGACGTTCTGTGGCCCGATTTCAGGGAACAGCACTTCATCGCTGCGATCGAGGAGTACCTGGCGCGCGAACGCCGGTTCGGCGCCCTTTCGCGCAAGTCCGGTGATGAACGATGAACGGCAATGACGCATCGGCAGCACGGGTCGCGAAGCCGGTCAACGGGAACGGATCGATCGGCAAGCGGCTCCTCGCCTCGGCGATATTCATCCCGTGCCTGATTATAATCGCCCGCCGGGGAGGATTCTACTATCTTGCGCTCATAGATATCATTATCCTCATCGGCTTGTGGGAATTCTACCGCATGATGGAAGCGAAGGGGCTGCGGCCGTACAAGGCTATCGGTATCCTGAGCGGTCTCGCACTCTCCTGGTACTTCTTCTTCCAGCAGGGAGTGTACGCCAATTTCCTGCTCAACATCATCTTCCTCACCGTCATGGCGCTCGAACTGGCCCGCAGGGAGAGGGGTATGGCCGTCTACCACATCTCCGTGACGATCTTCGGTGTCTTCTATGTGGCCTGGCTGGGGAGCCATCTCATCCTGTTGCGCGAGCTGCCCCATCTCAAGGGGCTCAATTACTCGCTGGGATTCTCGTTTGTCATCGTCGTGTTTGTCTTGACCTGGTGCTACGACACCGGAGCGTACACGATCGGGAAGCTGTTCGGCAGGAGAAAGATCTTTCCGCTCATCTCGCCGGGCAAGACGCTTGAGGGCGTTTTCGGGGGCATCGGTTTCTCAATCGCCGGCATCCTCGTCACGAGGGTGATCGTCGCCGATTACCTGACCGTCGTGCAGGCAGTGGCGTTGGCGATCATCGCATCGGTGATAGGACAACTCGGCGATCTCGTCGAATCGATGATCAAGAGGGATGTGAAGATAAAGGATACCTCGACCACGATTCCCGGGCACGGAGGTGTTCTCGACCGGTTCGATTCCCTTCTGTTCACGTCACCGTTGATCTATTATTTTTTCATGTATTTCATCATCGATTGACGGGTGGAGCGATGAAGTGTTATAGGAACGATCGGCACGGAAGATCCTGACACTCCTGCACCGAATGAGTGTGCCTTGCCGAAGGAAGGATACAATCCGGTGAAACGGATCGTGATTCTCGGGTCGACCGGTTCGATCGGGCGCGCCGCCGCCGAGATCGTCCAGCAGGCGCGTGATGACTTCGAAGTCGTCGGTCTCGCCGCCGGTGAGAACGCCGGTGAGATGGCGCGGCAACTCATGGCGTTTCCGCGTGCCCGCTTCGCGATGAAGAACGCAGCCGCCCTCTCGAACGTCACGAGGCGCGATGGTTCCCTCGCCCGCCGCGCGGCGGGGTACGGCCGCGACGCACTCGTCGCGCTGGTTACGGAGACATCACCGGATCTCGTGGTGAACGCGCTCGTCGGTATTGCGGGTCTCGTACCGACGATTACCGCCCTCGAGAACGGGTGTCCCATCGCGCTGGCGAACAAGGAATCGCTCGTCACTGCGGGGGCGATCATCGCCCCCTTCATCGCCCGGGACCGGAACCTCGTGTTGCCGGTCGACAGCGAGCACTTCTCCGTCTCGAGGTGTCTGCGTGGATACGCCGATGAAGTCGAGGAGATAATTCTCACCGCTTCAGGAGGTCCGTTTTACGGAAGGGACCGTGCGGGGCTGGCGGACGTCAGCGTCGAGGAGGTGCTCGATCACCCGACGTGGATAATGGGAAACAAGGTCACGGTCGATTCCGCGCACCTTCTGAACAAGGGGCTCGAGGTGATCGAGGCGCACTGGTTGTTCGATTTTCCGCTCGAGAAGATACAGGTCCTGATACACCCGCAGTCGATCGTTCATTCGATCGTACGTCTGAGGGACGGTTCGATGCTGTCACACCTCGCGCCGGCCGATATGCGACTGCCGGTCATGGGCGCCCTGTACCATCCCCGCATGTGCGATTTCCCGTGGAAGTCGCTCAAGCTCGGCGAGCTCGGCACGCTCGAGTTCGTACCGCTGGAACGGAAGGAATTTCCCGCATTCGATCTCGCCATCGGAGCGGCCGAGGCCGGCGGGACCGTTCCCGCCGTGCTGAACGCGGCGGACGAGGTCGCCGTCGGAGCGTTTCTATCGGGAGAGATCCGTTTTCTCGATATCGTCGATATGATCGAGAATGCACTCGCGGCGCACCACGGCGGACCTGTACGTACGCTTGACGATGTACTCGAAGCGGACCGGTGGACGAGGGAGTTTTTGAAACAGCGCTATCCCGGGGTCGCCGAACAGTAATGGAGGATTCATGCTTTTCACCATCATCGCTTTCTTCTTCGTTCTCGGCATTGTGGTACTGGTGCACGAACTGGGGCACTTCTGGGTGGCAAAACTGAACGGGATCTGCGTGGTGACGTTCTCGTTCGGCCTGGGACCGAAGCTCATCAAGAAGAGGATCGGCGAAACGGAATACGCTATCAGCGCCATTCCGTTCGGTGGATATGTGAAATTCGCCGGAGAGACGTTCGAGGACGAGGCGCCGGATCACGGGTCGGAGGAGGACGAGCTGAACATTCCCGAGCACCGGCTCTATCGGAGTAAAAGTCCGCTCCAGAAAATGTCCGTCGTGGCGGCGGGTCCCGTGATGAACGCACTGTCGGCGGTTGTTCTGTACATCTTGATCGCATGGTTCCAGGGGCTGTACGTCACACCCGGCACCGTCGTCAAGGAGGTCGAAAACGGTACTCCGGCGGCGGAGGCGGGATTCCGTCCGCAGGACCACATCCTCGCGATCAACGACAAGCAGTTCCGGTTCTGGAACGACCTCGAAACGCACGTGATATTCAAGGAAGGCGTGAGCTCCTCGTTTACCGTTCAGAGGGGCGCCGACACGCTCGTCATCGATGTGACGCCGGCGTTCAATCCGGAGACGGGATACTGGAATATCGGGATCGATGCACCCCTGCTCGCACGCGTGGGGACCGTCAAGCGGGACGGCCCCGCCTATAGGGCCGGAATCCGCTCCGGATCGGTGATATTGGCAATTAATGATACGGCGGTCGTCTACTGGCGGGAACTGGAGGAGAAGATCCATGCACGGCCCGGCATCGGGATGAGCTTCACCTGGGAATACGACGGGACGCGGTACACCAAGACGATCATACCGGATGGCGTCGATGCGCCGGCGGAGGGAGAGCGGTTGGATGTGGTCAAGATCGGTGGTATCGGCATCGGTCCACCGTACGAGCGGATCAGCATCTCGTTCGGCGACGCCGTCGGCCATGGATTTCGTTCGTGCTATGCGATCATCGCCGGCATCATCCAATTTCTCGGCAAGCTCGTGACCGGCAACGCAACGATGCGTGCGGTGGGCGGACCGATCAAGGTCGGTATCATGGCGGGTGATATGCTCCGGTGGGGATTCAGCTATCTCGTCTATTTCATCGCGTTCTTCTCGCTGAACCTGACCATCTTCAACCTGTTGCCGGTACTGCCCTTCGACGGCGGGCATTTTGTTATCCACTTCTTCGAATTCGTGTCGCGACGGCGCATGAATCAGAGGGTGCACGCCGTGCTGGTTCAGATCGGATACTTCATCCTGATCGCCCTGGTTATCTTTATATTTTTCAATGACCTGTTGAATCTGTTGCGGTAGATCCGGGTTCCTCGAGCCGCTCGAGCAACTCGCTGATACGTCCGTAAATGGCCAGCCACCGGTCGGGATCCTTTTCCAACTCGAGGAGGATACGCCGTACGCGATCGGGATCGAACTCCCGCTGGAGCTCGTCCCATTTTTTCTCGCGCAGCTCTGGATTATCTTGGAGATTTTCCTCTATTTCCGTTATTTTCATATAGAGTTTTACGATATAGCGTTCGTCCTCGGTAAGTGTCCTCTTTTTTTCTTTCTCGATCGGGCTGGGGCGTTCGCAGGATTGCAGAACCGCAATTGCGAGCAGCAGTAGGTACAGGCAAATGGTGAGGAAACCGGTCGGGCGGATGGAAAGAGATGCACGCAATCCTACCGGATGTGTCAACGGCGTATGTCCTGATCGCCGATCGGTTTCTGGTTTTTTCGCATCACTCATCAATGTGTGAATGTACAACTCTCTCGAGGGGTTGTCAATCGCAATGCAAATTCGAGTGCTGAAGTGGAGATTCCGATGGTTGCCGTTATGCGCCGCGGTGACGGCGGCGGCCGCCCTCCCCGTGCGGCTCAACGCGGACAGTTTCGGCACCGATCTTCCCACGGTCGACAGGATAGAGATACTGGGCAACCGCCATTTCGACGACGGCACGTTGAAAAAGCGGATGCGGACAAAAGAATCCCGCTTCTACCATATCCTGAGAAAGCCCCGATTCCGGCGGGACTTTCTGCGGCGGGACGTGGAGTCGATACAGTCGTTCTACCACCGGAACGGATTCTTTGATGCGCACGTATCGATCGACTCCGTGGAGCGGGACGAGAAGTCCAACACGGTACGCATCCGCCTCATGGTGCAAGAGGGACTGCAGACCGTCGTCCAAAATCTCTTGTTCTCGGAACAGGATCTGATCCCCGAGAAGGATATGAGAAAGGGGCTGCGCCTCATCGAGGAGGCGCCGTACACCCCGAATCTGCTCGAGGTCGATCGCTACACCCTCCTGAACAAGTTCTTCGAGAGGGGGTACCTGCAGGCATCGATCACGTGCAGTGTCGATATCGATTCGACGGCGGTCGTGCTCAACTGGCGCGTCATGCCGGGAGAGCCGGTCCGCATCGATACCGTGCTGCTCGAGGGGAATGCAAAGGTCAAGGACCGACTGATCAGGCGCGAACTGCGATTCGAGAAGGGCGAATATTTCCGGCTCAAGAAGGTTCTCGAGAGCAAGCAGAACCTCTACGATACGGGATATTTCATGTCGGTGGAGATTGAACCGAAGGCCCTCGAAGTGAGGGAGTCGACCGTTGACCTTCTCCTCTTGGTGCGCGAACGGAAGATGGGGTACATCGAAACGGGACTCGGGGTGGGAAACGTGCAGGGGAACCGCGTATTCGCCGAATGGGGGCAGCGGAATCTCCTCGGGTTGGGATACGTGCTCCACCTGAAGACCGCGTACGCTTTCAAGCTGTTTCCGGACAACGAGTACGCCTTGAAGAAGATCGATCTGAGGAGTAAGTTCATCCGCCACGACGGCGAAATCAGGTTCCCCCACATCTTCTCGACGTGGAATACGTTCGCGCTCGGCGCCTTCTACGAGCGGGATGCAACCGTCGAGCCGGCCATCGTGAAGGCGTGGAGTCTCACGGCCACCGTATCGCGGCGGTTCACGCGGCAGACATCGCTCCTCGTGAGTTACGCGCTTGAGCGGATCAGACGTTTCGAGGTGGCCGATGAGCGGGAGGAATCGCGGAGACGATCGGTGGACTTCACATTCACGAGGGATACGCGGGATTACTACTTCAATCCGATGCGGGGCAGGTACATGACATTCGAGACGAGATATTCCGGCGGGGTGCTCGGCGGCGAAGATCATTTCTACTCTCTCGTGGGATCGCTCCGAAGTTACACGAGGCTCCGCGAGAATACGGTGCTGGCGTACCGTATCCGCGCGGGATACACCGAGGCGTTCGGCGACACGAAGGAACGCGGCCTGCCGATCGAGAGCAGGTTCTTCACCGGCGGCGGCAACTCGGTGCGTGGGTACCGGGAAAACTCGCTCGGACCGCTCAGGGACGGTGCGGAACCGCTCGGAGGACGAGTGATGCTGCTCACCAACATCGAGCTCCGTTTTCCCATTCCGTACCTCTCGCGGTTCAACTTCGGTGGTACTGTTTTTCTCGATGGCGGGAACGTGTGGCAGAGCATCGAGGAGATCAAACTCGAGTATTTCAAGCTCGGATCCGATGCAGATGAAACATCGGTGCGTGATTACCGGTACGGCGTCGGATTCGGGCTGCGCTACTACACACCGGTCGGACCGCTCCGCCTGGATATCGGATTTCCCCTCAAGAAAACCGCCGAAATGGATTACGATAACTGGGTGCATATCAGTCTCGGGCAGATATTCTAGCTGTGGAGGTCGGCTCGGTGGACGGAGGGAACAGAAGAAAGCAACTGATGTCTTTGGTGTCCCTGCTGACGGGCGTCATCATTACGATCGCCATTCTGTTCGTTCTGGTCATGCATACGGATTTCTTCGCGCGCTCGACGGGCGGGATGCTCTCACGCTACTTCTTGCACGGCACGGACTTCACCCTCCGTATCGAACGGCTGAGCGGAAATCCATTGCGGGACATGATCGTCGAGGGACTGAGTGTCCGCTACCGGGGGGGAGATTTCTCGTTCGATGTGCTCCGTGTCGATCGCGTGCACCTGCGATACAGTTTCCCTTCCATGATCCGGAAGGAGATCCGCATCGAGGAGATCACCGTCGTGAATCCCCATCTGTGGATCAAGACCGATTCGAACGGTACGTACATAGTGCCGTCGTTCGGCGGCGATGGTGGTGGATTTCCCCGTCTCGAGGTCGCCCGGTTCGCCGTGCAGGGCGGGCAGGTCATCATCCAAGGGCCGGGGCGCGCGAACGCGCTGCGAAACATCGACATGAGGGGGGCGCTGCACGTCGAGGAGTGGGAAGTGTTCCTCGAGATCGCCGAGGGGGTCGGCGCGGATCTTGCCCGGAAGATCACGGTGCGCGGCCTCTCGGGCGGCGTTCGGTTCGTGCGGCGGGACGAGCACGGCAGCGGGGGCCGGGCTGAGAGTCGTATCCTCCTCGATCGTCTCTCCGTGATGCTCGACGAATCGAAACTCACGGCGAGCGGTATCGTAGTGCCCGATTCGATGAGTTACCATGTCAAGGTGTATGCAGATCCGATCGATATCGGAGAGATCATGAAGTTGATGAAGATCGAATCGTCACACTACGGTGAACTCCAGGGGGATTTCATGGCCCGGGGAAATCCGGAGAGTGTCAGGATCACGGGTACATTCACCGGCATCTTCTCCGGGTACGCACTCGACGATCTCGATATCGATCTCCGCATCGATTCGTCGCGGATCGAGATTTCCTCCTGCGCGGGGCGTTTCAACGGCGCCCGTGTTGCGGGTTCGGGCTGGTACTCGTTCGAGGGCCCGGAGGCGCTGCACTTCGATCTCGATGTCAATGATATGAACCTGTCCGACGGATTCGTGCCGGATACGGCGATGCCCGAAACGGATTTCAATGGTGGCTTCGTGTTGGATTACAACCTGACCGAAGAGTCATTGTCCTTCCTGTTCGAGCTCGGGGAAGGGCATTTCGAATCATTTCCCTTCTCGGAGGCCACGATCGCCGGGTCATACCGTAACGACAGTATCTCGCTGGATCGTGTGCTGCTGATTTATCCCACGCACACCATACGGTCGCACGGGACGGTCGTCGGGGAAGATTCCATGAGAATCTTCTTCGATCTCGAATGCGCCCGTACCGACACGCTGTTTCCGTATTTCGGCATCGAACCGTACCGTGCCGACCTCGTCATGAACGGGATATGGGAGGGAAGTTTCGATGAATGGGAACTGCGCGCGAGCGGTGCATGTTCTGATTTCTACTACCACGGTGCGGCCGTCCGGTCGGGCGCCGTGAAGCTGGCCGTGAAAAAGAACGGGGATTACGCCGTGTTTTTCGATCTCGCCGGCGACAGTTGTACCGTCGATCGAGTGCCGTTCTCGGCGATCGATCTTTCGCTCGGTTACGAAGGGGGCGTGACGAGCATCAATCGCCTGAACCTGTCGCGGGAGGGGATCGGAATCGAGATGCGCGGCGATATCGCCGCGCGAGACGGCGGTACGGCGGTGATCCTGCAGGACCTGTTCATCGATGCTCTGGAGGAACGGTGGATTGGCGGCGGCAGATCCGTGGTAACTTTCAGCGATTCGACAATCGTGTTCGATGACGTGCAACTGCACTCGCGACGCGGCGCGATCTATATCGGTGGCAGCGTCAATCCGGCCGCGAAGCGGCTCGACGGTGACGTTACGTTCGAACGGTTCGGGTTCGAGCTCCTGAACCGCGCAGGTGTCATATCCACGGCGCTCGGGGGGACCGGCCGGGGACACATCACCTGCCGGGGCGATCTTTCCGATCCGGATATCACGCTCACCACCGCAATCGAGGGTGGGTCGATCGATACCGTTACGGTTGATTCGCTGACCGTCGATCTTCGCTATTCGAGGGGACGGTTCATTCTCGACTCACTCGTCGTTTCGGCGCCGACGGGATTCGTGCGGGCTCGAGGCGAGCTGAACGGCACCAATCCGGCGGAAATATACCGTACCGGTGAAAAGGCGTTGCGCCGCGGTACCGTCGACGTCGAGGCTGAATGCAGGCGCCTCGCACTGGCGCCCGTATTCGGCAAGGGAGGATGGATCCCCGCATCGCAGGGAATGCTCACCGGCCACATCTCGCTGAGCGACTCCCTTGTGCATCCGCGTATCGGCATCGATGGCACCATAGCGGAACTCGCCGTCGGCGCCTTCAAGATACCGGTAATCGAGATCGTTGCCGGCATCGGACCGGACGGGTTGACCTTCGAGGGAACGATCGACATGGGCCTCGCGACCAAAGGGGAATTCATTGGGAGTCTCCCGCTCGAGGAGCGCCCATGGCTCTACGCGATGGACGGCGGTCGTCCCATGCTTCTCGAGCTGTCGCTCGCCAGGGGGGACGTCGGGGAACTGACCACAGTGACCGACCGCATCGCCGAAGGCAGCGGTGCTTTCTCGGCCGAATTCAGGGTCGGCGGGACGACTTCGCGCCCCGATATAATCGGCGAGTTCACACTCACCGACGCACGCTTCAGGCTCGCCGGCATGGAGGAGAAGTTCTTTGACGTAAACGCGCGTATTCTCATGATGGACACATTGATAACGATCGGCGAGCTGAGGGGGCGGGAGGGGAAGGACGGCTCGTTCCGGTGCGGGGGAACCGTGACCCTGAAGGGGTGGAAACCCGACCGGTACGATTTGACGGCGGATCTCGATAATGTTCTGCTGGCGAGCGTGCCCGATATCCTGGCGGTCCTGAGCGGCCGGCTCAGTATCGGCACGGAGATGACGGATCGGGGTAACGTCCCCTCCATAACGGGTGACCTCGAGGTCAAACGGGCGGAGGTGTATTATGATATAGGTGATTTCGGCGCCGCGGGGGAGGCGGCCACTATGGAATCGCCGGCATGGCTGCTCACGGTCGATCTCGATGTTCCGGGCAACACGTGGGTCAAGACGCAGGATGCGAATGTCGAGATGCGGGGCGAGATTACGGTTCACCACGACAGGCGCGGAACGTACCTGCGGGGCGAGCTGCATCTGATCAGGGGATGGTATAACGTCTACAACAACAAGTTCAGGGTGAATGCGGGAACGCTCGAGTTCGTCCGTGCCGAGAGTTTCAGGCCCGTCGTGAACGTCGAGGCCGAGACGCGTGATCCCGAGGGTAGAAAGATCCATCTTGACCTCGTGTGGCTGCAAGACGATGTCGAGCCGCGCCTCACGCTCTACCACGAGGACCCCGGATACAGCGAGACCGATATCTGGAAAATGCTCGGTGGAGGAATGGTCGGCTCGTCGAACGGCGAAGGTGGGAGCTGGGATGCACTCGGTACGGCGCAGCACCTTGCGGCGAACTACATAGAGCGGATTCTCAACTCTCAGATGGAGGGAGTCACGATCGAGCTCGAGTCCGGGGCCACCGGCCTTGCCGGCGGTACATCCGACGAGAAGGAAACGATGGTGGCGATCGGCAAGTACCTTTCCGAGGGGCTCTACGTGAAGTTCAAACAGGGGCTCTCGATATCGTCGGCACGGGAGATAGAGGTTGAGTACCGGATCAGCAATCTCTTCGTGCTTCGGTCGGAGATCATCAAGTACTCCGAGAAGGTGCTCCAGGGGAAGAGTCTCAGGAGCGGTGACGAGATCAACGTCGATATCAAGCTCCGCTGGGAGTTCTAGCCGCGGGAAAGTTCTTGCCGTTTGTACCGGCGGACGCATATTTTATTGATGTATATGAATGGTGGAGGTAGATCATAGATGCGCGGGATCGTTACTCGGACAGTTGCCGCCCTGCTGCTATCCGCCGTTGTACTGGCAGCCGCTCCCTGCGCGGCGCACTCGCAAACGTCGTGGTTCGGGAAGAACAAAGTCCAGTACAAGGACTTCCATTGGAACATCCTGAAGACCCCGCATTTCGATATCCATTTCAACGAAGGGTACCGGGACCTCGCCGCACGCACGGCCGTGATAATGGAGTACGGCTACGACAAGCTATCGGAAGATTTCTCGCATAATATCTCCTGGCGCATTCCGTTGATCCTCTACGGCAGTCATTCCGATTTCCAGCAGACGAATGTCACCTGGGGCCTTCTCCCCGAGGGGGTTCAGGCCTTCGCCGAGCCGATGCGCAAGCGCATCGTCCTGCATTTCAGCGGCTCGAACGTCGACTTCACACACACGGCGATTCACGAGCTCGTGCATATCTTCCAGTTTGATATCATCTACGGGAGCCTTCTCAGATCGGTATTCTCGAGAAATCTCCTCTTCCAGATACCCCTGTGGTTCGCCGAGGGGTGCGCCGAGTACTACTCGTCGGGGTACGACGAGGACGCGGAGATGTTCATGCGCGATGCGACCGTGTTCGATTACCTGCCCTATGATCTCGACTACGCGTCGGGGTACATGGTCTACAAGTCGGGGCAGGCCGCGATCGTGTACATCAACGAGACGTACGGTCCGGAGAAGGTCATCGAGATCATGGACAGCCTGCACTTCCAGCGCTCGATGGAGCTCGCCCTGAAATCGACGATCGGCGTCTCGACGACCGAGCTCGGCACGGAATGGAAGAAGAGCCTTCGCCGCAAGTACTGGCCGCTCTACGCGGACAAGAAAGAACCGGAATTTTACGGAAGAAGACTCACCGATCATATGAAGAAACATCACTACATGAACACCAAGCCCGCCCTTTCCCCGGACGGCGATTACATCGTGTTCTACTCGGACCGCAAGGGATTGGACGCGATATACCTGATGAACGCCGTTACGGGCGAGGTGGAGAAAAAGCTGATCCAGGCGGCCATGTCGACTCAGTTCGAATCGATACGAAGCATGCGTTCACGATTGACCTACAGCCCGGATGGAACGAGGATCGCCTTTGTCGCCAAATCGAGCGGGCGTGAGAAGCTGTTTGTGATCGAGGTGCCGGGCGGAAGGATCGTCGAGGAGATTGCGCTGCCGCTCGATTTCTTCTACAGCCCCTCCTGGTCGCCGGAGGGGGATCGCTTCGTCCTGGTCGGGACACACAACGGTCAGACCGATCTCTACGTCTATCATATGGGGGAAAAGAGCCTGAGCCGGATAACCGATGATGTCGAGGACGAGGGGGATCCGGCATGGTTCCCCGACGGGTCGGCCGTTATCTACAGCCGCTACCCGATCACGGCGATTCAACCGAATTTCGAACCCGACAGCACTGGTGTGGAGCGGCTCGCGGACATCGATTTCCGCGACAGGGGCAATGTCATGTCGGTGAAGGGCGATATCTGGGGCGTGGATATCGCAACGGGCGTGAAAAGAGAATTAATCGCCACGGGGGGCGACGACAATGCACCGCTCGTTCTCGCCGACGGCGAGGAGATCATCTTCGCCTCGGATGAGAGCGGCATTCCGAACCTGTACCGGGGCAGCCTGGATGTCGGCAGCTACCAGCGTTTCACCGATGTGCTGGGAGGGTTGTTCGCCCCCGCGTACAGTGCGGAGAAGGACCGGCTCGTGTTTACAGCATTCAGTTACGCCGGCTACGATCTTTTCATCATGGACGGCTTCACCGAGAAATCGAGGATTTCCTACTCGACGGGAAGCCCGCAAATGGTGGAGGAATACCTGAGATCCCTCCCCGGCGAGGACGAACGTGACGGCACAAAGGAGGTCGAGGCAGGGGGTGCCGCCGCCGCGGATTCGGTGCCCGGACCGGATGCGGAGCAGGGGATTGCCGGGGTGATCGGCGAACATGAGCGTGGTCTCGAGCTGAGCGGGCGGGTCGAGACGGTGATGAGGGGGGAGCGGCCTTCCGATACGAGGAAGGTCGGTATCGCCGATACCGGGGGCGGTCCGCCTCAGGTCGTCGTGAACGAGGACGACGATGAGGATGTTCATCCCGATACACTCGCGGCGATCCGCGAGCGGGTCAAGAAGAAGGTCGGCACGGTACAACCGTACGATATCAAATTTTCACCCGATTATGTCGGGAACGGCATGGGACTCTTTTTCTCGACTGGATTCGGTTTCGGACTGGTGAACCAGATCGCCTTCAGCGATCTCCTCGGGGATCACCACCTCTTTCTCGCCTTCAACATCTATCGCTCGCTCGAGGACAGCGATCTGATGATCTCGTACTACTATCTCAAGAAGCGGGTCGATTACGCGGTCGGAGCGTTCCAGTTCAAGAACTACCTCAGCTCGCGCGTCTCCTCGATCGGGGAGACCTTTCTCGACTACCGGTACTTCACCGAGCGGAACTACGGGATATTCGGACTCGTCAGTTTCCCCTTTTCGACCTTCACGCGCCTTGATCTCGAATTCGAGGGATTCATCTCCGAGCGTGAGTTTTTCGATTACACGGTGGAAGATGCGAGTGGTGCGATTACATTCGTACCCGGTGATGTCTCGCAACGACGTCTCTTTCAACCGACCCTCTCGCTGGTTCATGATTCGGCGTACTTCGGCTCCTTCGGCCCCGTCATCGGATCGCGCTGGATGCTGAGCGTTTCCCGGGCGCTGTCCTTAGCGGGGAGCGATATATCGCGCACCACGGCATTTTTCGACTACCGCAAGTATCTTCCCCTCTTCTGGAGAAATTATCTCGCATTCAGGGGGATCGGGGCCGTCAGTACGGGCGACGAACCCCGATTCTTCTTTCTCGGGGGGCCGCTCACGATGCGCGGGTATGATTATTTGCAATTTTCCGGTCCGCGCATGCTCCTCTTCAACGCCGAATACCGTTACCCTCTTATCGATGCGCTCGTTTTCGGGTGGCCCGGTCGCTGGGGCATCGGCAATATCGGAGGGACATTGTTTATGGACAGCGGTGCCGTGTGGGGCGACGACCGGTATATAGAGACGTTACCGAGAGGCATCAAACCGAGAATCGTCAATGATCTCGAATTCTACAGCGACTTCGGACTGGGATTCTACATGCGGTTCGGATTCCTGATCCTGAACTTCCAGCTCGGTTGGCCGACCGACTTCTCCAGAACGGGGGATCCGTTCTTCCACTTCTTTATCGGTCCGATGTTCTAGCCGTGCAATTCCACGCGAAGTCACGTTGAGAGCCGGAGGGTCACCGTTTGATGAACGAACTCAACCCCCAGCAGCACGAGGCGGTCCTGCGGACGGACGGACATGTGCTCGTTCTCGCCGGCGCGGGGAGCGGCAAGACGCGGGTTCTGACCGAGCGCATCGCGTATCTCGTGAGGGAAAAGAGGGTTTCTCCCGAGCGGATACTCGCCTTCACCTTCACGAACAAGGCGGCCGGTGAGATGCGAGCGCGGGTCGAGCATCTGCTCGAACGGCGGAACCTTCCCTTCTGGATCGGAACCTTCCACGCGACCGGAGTGAAGATCCTGCGGCGCGAGGCGAAGCATATAGGATACGGAAACAACTTTGCCATATTCGATGAGGACGACTCGATCTCCCAGATCCGCGAAATCATAAAAAAACGGGGGGTGGCGCTCGACGATTTCCCGCCCAAGGCGGTGCGCAACAGGATCTCGAGATGGAAAAATGCACTCGTCCTGCCCGATGAGGCGATGAATAGCGCGCGGGACGGTGCTGAGGAGTTCATGGCGGAGGTATACCGCCGGTACACGGCGGCTCTCAAGAAATGCAACGCATTCGACTTCGACGATCTTATCACACGAGTTGTCGAGCTGTTCGCGGCGCATCCCAAGGTGAGGGCGCGTTACGCGCGCCAGTTCCGTTACGTGCTGGTCGATGAATTCCAGGATACCAACAAGATACAGATGGTGATGATCGATGCCCTGGCCGGGCATCACCACAACCTGTTCGTCGTCGGTGATGATGACCAGGCGATATACGGATGGAGGGGAGCGACGGTCGAGAACATACTCCAATTCGATTCGCTGTATCCCGGTACGGTGATGATACGCCTCGAGGAGAATTACCGTTCCACCAACCGTATACTCGAGGCAGCGAACGCGTTGATCGCTCACAACGCCGGTAGGAAGGGCAAGAATCTCTGGTCGAAACGGGGGAAGGGGGAGCAGCTCTGCCTCCACTTCGCCGAGGATGAGATCGAGGAAGCCGACGCGGTCAGGGAAACGATCATACGCCTGATCAAGTCGGGCCGCCGGCGGAACGAGATAGCGGTACTGTACCGTACCCACGCGCAGTCGAGGGCGCTGGAGAACGCGATGCGGCGCGGCGGATTACCCTACCAGATCATCGGCGGTGTAAGGTTTTATGAGCGCAAGGAAATCAAGGACCTGCTCGGGTATCTGAAGCTGATCAACAATCCGAGGGACGATGTGGGCTTCAAGCGCATCGTGAATGTTCCGCGGCGCGGTATCGGCCAGGTGACCCTGGACCGTATCGAGAAGCACGCGGGCGACCGGAGCCTGCTGCTCTCGACGCGAGCGGCGGAAGGTCTCGAGGCGTTTTCACCGGCGCAGCGGGAACGAGTGGAGAATTTCTCGAAGCTGATGGCACGCCTGGAGCTCATGGCGGCCACGGAAACGGTTCACGATCTTCTCACCGAGGTGATCGAGAAAACCGGTTACCGCGAGTACCTCATGGAGGATCCGGCTACCGCGCAAACGAGGCTCGAGAACATCGATGAACTCCTCGTGGAGACGAAGCGATTCGTGTCGTCGGCGGCGGATGCAAAACTGCCTGCATTTCTCGAGGAGATCGCCTTGTTCAGCGATATAGATTATCTCACCACGGAAGAGACGGTACCCCTCATGACCCTTCATAACTCGAAGGGGCTCGAGTATCCCATCGTCCTGATCACCGGCCTCGAGGATGGACTGCTCCCGCATTACGCGAGCTTCGATAACGACGGGGAGCTCGAGGAGGAACGACGGCTCTTCTACGTCGGCATAACGAGGGCGAAGGAGCGCGTATTTCTCTTCTCCGCGGCGAACAGGATGCGGTTCGGCACCTGGTCGGGTAATCCATCCTCCCGGTTCCTCGAGGAGATCCCCGCGCACATGATCAACGTCACCGGCGGGGGGAGAGCCACTGACTCGGCCGCCGATCTCTTCAAGCGGATGGACACGGTGGTTCCGGCAGGAGCGAACGGGAGCCGGTCGGTTGCGGGCAGGCGGTTCCGCGTCGGTGCTTTCGTGACACATCCGTCTTACGGCGAGGGGACGATCAAGAAAGTCGAGGGATCGGGAAAAGAGATGATGGTGACGGTTCAGTTCCCCGGAAAGGGGACCAAGAAATTCCTCGCCTGTTATGCGCCCTTCCGGTTTTCGCGGTGAGCCGGAAATTCAAGAAGATCCGAGATCGAAATAGCCTCCCTGTTGAAGCCGGAACAGCCGCGCGATGATGATGTCGGGAAAAACGGCCAGCCTGGTGTTGTAGCGCAACACCGTGTCGTTGTAGAACTGGCGTGCGAATCGGATCCTTTCCTCGGTGTCGCGCAATTCCTCCTGGAGCCGCAGGAATGATCGATGCGCCATCAGATCGGGGTACGCCTCGACGACGGCGTACACACCCGAAAGCGCCCCGCTGAGCGCACACTCGGCGTTCCCCCTCTCGAACACCGTAACGGCTCGCACCGCTTTCGTCCGCGCCTCGGCAAGGCGCTGGAGGGTATCACGCTCGTGCGCCGCGTAACGCTGGACCACGCCGGCGAGCTTGGAGATAAGCCCGTGTCTCCGCTCGAGCTGGATATCGACCTGGGACCACGCGTTACGGCATCGATTGCGCAATGCGACGAGGCGGTCGTAACCGAATGCGGCCCAGAGAACGGTGGTGAAGATGACCACTGCGAATACGATCTGTACCATCCGGGCAACCTCGATTGCCGCCGCCGCGGCGGCACGCATCGTTCAACGAACCGTTCAGAGCATTCCGGTTGTGCTAGCCCGCACCGCTGCATCCCCCCCCGCCGCCGCCGCCACCACCGCCACTGAAGCCGCCGCCGCTTCCGGTCGATGTGGAGAGGGCGCTCGAGAGGCTCTGGATGTTCGAGAAGGATGCACTGAGCGATTCCAGCGAGGCGAACCCCAGGTCGTGCGCCGTTCCGGAACCGGATGTCGATAGGGGATGATACCAGACCACCACGGGGACGACCATGTTGCTTTCACGCGCCACGAGCTTCAGATTGGAGAGAAGCTTTTCCGCCACGCCGAGGGCGGTCGCGTAGACGAGGTATCGTTCCCAGAGGGGGAGGAGCGAGGGCCCCGCTTCCTTCATCGCAGAGAAATCCGTCATGAATTTCTTGAATGCCTGCCACCGCTCGTGCTCGAGGGCCGCCTGCGGCGTGCGCCGCGCAAGGGGAACAGAGGCCAGTGCGCCGAATAAGATAACGAATGCGCCGAGCCCGATGACGACGGGCGTTCGCAATGCGGTGAAGAAAAGCACCATGAGGCAAACGCCGACGGCGATTGAAGATGCGCGGAACCACCCCTTTACCTTCTCGCTGCCACGATCGTCGAGCGGGAAGTATTCCTTCTCGAACCGTTCCCGAAGCAGTTTCGCCCGTGGTTCGGCAAAGAGGAGGAAGGCGCTTTTTCTGCCCTTCATCTTCTTGCCCCATTCCTCGATCTGACCGCTCGTCGCCGTGGTTCCCGCGCCCGCCCCGTTGAAAACCACCTTGAACACGTCAATCTCGAACGCGGTGAGCTCCCGCTCACCGGCGGCACGCACGACCGGTTTGTCGAGGAGCAGAGCCTCACCCTTCTGTGTCGCCCGATAGGTAAACCCCGTTTTCTTCATAAAGCCGGTGCCGAGCAGGCCGTCGCCCTCGGTCTCGTGAATAGAGAGATACCCGAGGCGCGCGCATTCGAGCAGTGTTGCCGCGAATGCCTTCGGCATCTCGGAGATCTGGGCCGCGCTCTGCGTCATGATCGCCGGCAGGACGGACGGGGGAAGATCGCGGGGTGGTTCGCGTTCGTAGCTGTGATCGTAGGAGATGTGCGGTTCCCGGCCGAACCTGGCGAACAGCCAGGCATACGTGCCGATGAGGATCATGACGATAACGATCGCGCCGGTGACCACGGCACGCTTCCGCCGCGCCGTGCGGAGCGTCCGTTCGGCGATGCGTTTCTCGTTCGCGAGGATCGTCTCGTACGTCTGGTCGGTTCGGACCGTCGCGAGCGGAAAGAGTGCCGGATCCAGGAGGACCCGGAGCTCGACGAAGCTGCGGCGTGGGATCGAGGATTGATCGACCGTCGCCTCGCCGAAATCACCGGCGATGTCGAGTATGCCGGGCGGAGCATCGCCGTGGACGAATACCTTGAACAGGCGGGGGCTGGGGGTGGGAGGGATGATACGGATGCGGACCTGCCCGAGCGAAGCGTGGCGCTCCTCGATTCCTTTCCAGTAGAACTGCGCCACCTCACCGAAGCGCTGCACGGCATTCCCGATACGGTAACGGATCGCGAAACGCCGCGTCTCGTGCGATGCCGTGTAGTACCACGTGAGACGTACCGACCCGGGATCCGACGTGACCTCGGACCGGAGTTTTTCGCCCGAGTCGGCATCCCATACTCCCCAATATTCGATGGTGTACCGGCCGTAATCCCCCGACAGCTCCCACTCGATGAACGCGAACGAGAACGTTCCCTTGAAACGGAATGTTCTGATCTCCTCGACCTCGGCGCTCCCATCGGGCAGAAGGCGGTACGCCTACTCGATGAGGGGATGGTCGAATTTCTTGTCCGCCGAGGCCGCCGCGGGCGCAACGGTGGACGCGATCATGCATGAAAGCATTACGATCAAAACAGGGTGCACTCGTTCCGATCGCACCGTCGGCGTTTTCCATTCTTCGAGGTGATGACGGATAGAGCGACGCAGGCCGGCAATCACGGTATACCTCCATTGTATCGTTTGGATCGACAGCGTTCTGTATATATACAACAGGATGCGTTTCAGTATTCAAGCACATTTTAACTCCGGGACGGTACGGCGATTGCGCTTACATTTCAGCGGATGTTCACGTATCGTACCGAACATGGCGGGATTCATGCGGTTGACACATCCCGCGGGTCCTGCTAGCGTCTGTTGTGGTTTTACCCTCTCGATCGGTTCATGGAAGGTGGCGGAATGGATCTTACCGAGAGTGAATTACGGCATCTCGAACAACTCGCCAGGGTGAAGCTGACCGGCGCATCGCGGGAGAAACTGCGCGGGCAGCTCGCGCGTATAATCGATTTTGTCGCGAAGCTCCAGGAGGTCGACACTGCGGCGTCCGAGCCTCTCCCCCCGGCGGGTGACCGCGGGCCGCAGACCAGACCGGACGTCACGCAGCCCTGCCTTGACAGGGATGAGGTGCTGTCCGAATCTCCCGCGAGCGAGGGGGGAATGTTCACGGTACCTCCCGTCATCGATACGGGAGAGCGGTGAGGATTGTGCTCTCTCCCGGCTGTTGCGCCGCGTCCGGTGCGCCGGCACGTGCAGCCGTCCCGGGAGAGACGGAGGGTGCGGATGGACGAGTTGACCGGATATTCGATAGAAGGGCTTCGGGCGCTCTACCGCCGGAACGAGGTTTCGCCGAGGGAGGTCGTCCATGCCTGCATCGAACATATCGAGACGCATGACCGGACCATCGGCGCCTTTCTCGAAACGGTCCCGGAGCGGGCGATGCGGCGGGCCACGGAACTGGAGCGTTCCGGATACGCGGACCGACCGCTCTTCGGCGTGCCGGTCGCCGTCAAGGACAATATCTGCACACGTGGTATTCCCACGACGGCTGCATCGAGAATTCTCGACGGCTACCATCCCCCGTACGATGCCACCGCCGTCGCGCGCCTCGAGGAGGCCGGCGCCGTCATCATCGGCAAGACCAATCTCGACGAGTTCGCCATGGGATCATCGACGGAGAATTCGGCATTTCGGGTGACGGCGAATCCGTGGAACACACGGTACGCGCCGGGGGGTTCGAGCGGTGGATCGGCCGCGGCCGTCGCCGCGGGGATGGTTCCCGTGGCCCTCGGCTCCGATACGGGGGGATCGATACGCCAGCCGGCGGCGTTCTGCGGCGTGGCGGGCCTCAAGGGAACGTACGGGCGGGTATCCCGGTACGGTCTCATCGCATTCGCCAGCAGTCTCGATCAGATAGGACCCATCGCACGGGAGGTAAAGGACTGCGCGGCCGTTATGCAGGTGATCGCGGGACACGATCCACGGGATGCAACCTCTATCGCGGGACCGCCCCCGGATTTCTCCGGAGAAATAGAATCGGGAGCCAGGGGGCTCCGCATCGCGATACCGGCCGCCCTCGGTACATGGGAAATGGATGATGCGGTACGGCGGAGCACGGAACGGATCATTCGCGAGGTACGCACGGCAGGCGCCGAGATGCACGAAATCGAGCTTCCCGGTATGGAAACATCGATCGCGTGCTACTATATCCTCGCAACCGCGGAGGCCTCGTCGAATCTCGCCCGTTACGACGGTGTCAGGTATGGATTCCGTGCACCCGCCGGGACGCTGATCGATCAGTACGAGCGGACCCGCGGCGAAGGATTCGGGGAAGAAGTGAAACGCAGGATCCTGCTCGGCACATACGTGCTCTCGGCCGGATATTACGATGCGTACTACGCAAAGGCCCAGCAGGTGAGGGCGGTCATCACGGATGGGTACCGTCGGATATTCGAGAAGCACGATCTCGTGCTGCTACCCGCATCGCCGACTCCGGCGTTCAGGCTCGGTGAACGGATCGCTGATCCGATCGCGATGTACCTCTCCGATATCTTCACGACCCCGGCGAATATCGCCGGGCTTCCGGCCATCTCCGTGCCGGTCGATTGTTGTCCCGATGGACTGCCGATCGGTTTGCAGCTCATCGCCGGGGCGGGGCGGGAGGCGACGCTGCTGCGCGGGGCGCGCGCGGTGGAAGTGATCGCCGGTTTCAGGGAACGGTACCCCGCGGGACCGTATTCCATATCGTGAAGGAGCATGCGTGAAGGGGAACAGGTACGAACCGGTGATCGGGCTCGAAGTCCATGCACAGCTTCTCACGAGGAGCAAGATATTCTGCGGCTGTCCGGCAACGTACGGCGCGGAGCCGAATACGATGGTCTGTCCCGTCTGCCTCGGTCTTCCCGGCGCCCTCCCCGTGCTGAACCGTGAGGCGGTGAGCATGGCGGTCAAGATGGCGCTCGTGACGAATTGCCGCATCGCGCCCCGGAGTGCATTCGCACGAAAGAACTACTTCTACCCGGACTGTCCCAAGAATTACCAGATATCGATGTACGACCGGCCGCTCTGCGGGGATGGGTATATCGAGATCGGTGTGAATGGTGAAACGCGCAGGATCGGCATCGAGCGGATTCACCTGGAGGATGATGCGGGAAAGCTCGTGCACGATCCTGGCGGCGCCAGTCGTATCGATTTCAATCGCTGCGGCATACCGCTCGTAGAGATCGTCACGAGACCCGACATACGGTCTTCCGCGGAGGCGGGCATGTTCCTCGTTCGTCTCCGTCAGATCATGCGCTATCTCGGCGTCTGCAACGGGAACATGGAGCAGGGTTCACTCCGGTGCGACGTGAACATCTCGTTGCGCCCGGCAGGCTCCACGGAGCTGGGGACGAAAACCGAGATCAAGAATCTCAACTCCTTCAAGGCCGTCGAGATGGGGATACGATACGAGATCGAGCGGCAGGCGGAGGTGATCGAGGGGGGCGGCGCCGTCTCGCAGGTGACGAACTTGTGGGATGAAGCAGGGCGGCGCCTCGTCACGATGCGCTCGAAGGAGCACGCGCATGATTACCGTTACTTTCCGGAGCCGGATCTGCCGACTCTCATGGTGGACGACGCGTGGATCGAGGAGGTCCGCCGGACGATTCCTGAACTGCCCATCGAGCGTGAGCAGAGGTTTCGCGAAGCGTACGGCCTGCCGGCCTATGACGCCGGCGTGCTCTCTGCGGAGCGGGGGATCGCCGATTACTTCGAGGCCGTGGTCGCGGCTGCAAACGACCCCAAAGCGAGCGCGAAATGGGTAATGCGCGAGGTGCTCGGTGAGCTCAAGGGGCTCGATGCCGGTATCGAAGAGTTTCCCGTCGCTCCGGATCGGCTCGGCGAACTGATACGCCTCGTGGGGAGCGGCGTCATAAGCGGGAGCGCCGGGAGCGAGGTGTTCGCAGTGATGGTACGGTCCGGCCAGGCCGCACCGGCCGTCGTACGGCGCCTCGGGCTCACGCAGATAAGCGATGAGGCGGCGCTGCAAGAACTGGTCGAGCTGGTTCTCTCCGATCATCCGGAAGAAGTCGAGCGGTACCGCGCGGGAAAAACGCAACTCCTCGGCTATTTCGTCGGCCAGGTCATGAAGCGAAGTGGTGGAAAGGCGAATCCGAACAAGACGGGTGAGATCCTGCGTCGCGTACTCGGAAGCGATCATCACGCCGGGCAATGATATCCATCGCGGCCGGTGCCTTCCCTAATCCTGCAGGATTCGCTTGCAGGCAATCCTTCCCGCTATCACGAACGAGACGGTGAAGGCGAGATAGGCGGTTAGGAGGATCCACCACTCGCCGCCGGCGGCCTCGACCATTCTCTCGGGCATGGCCGCGAGCAGCGTCACGAACGTGCCGTACCCCGTTTCAATCCTGCCGGTGATTCTTACGAGTGATTCGCGAAAGGCGAGGGGCAGGAGAGAAACGGCCAGCGCCGCGGCCACGGCAAAAACGGGGACTGCCCATCGTGACGCCGGGAACGAGCGCGTTCGCCGTATCCGGAGGCGGGCGAGTACCGCGTCCGAGATTGAACCGGGGCGTGGCAGGCCGTTCCGCCGTTCGACGAGGATCTCCTCCAGCGCGGCGAATACGGCACTCGATTCACGGCATCGATTGCAGGATGAGAGATGTTCGACGACGATCGCCCGTTCCACGTCCGCCAGGTCACCCCCGTGATACCGGGGCAGGAGCTGTTCTATCCGATCACAGTTCATAGCGTTCCGTATTCCTCCCGGGGTTCATTCTCGTGCACATCGTGCAGCATCCGTTTCAGGGATAGCTTGCCCCTATGTATGTATGTCTTGACCGTGCCGACCGGCAGATCCATGATATCGGCGATCTCCGTATACGATTTTTCCGCCATGTAGCGCAGCTCCAGCGCGACACGATAGCGCTCGTCGAGCCCGGCGAGGAGATGCTCGATGCCCCGGCGTATCTCCGCGATGTATCCATTCGCGATGGAACCACAGGTGATAGCGATCTTCATCCCGATTCTCACCGTGCTTGGCGTGTTCGCCGTTGTCATTACGAGTATCCTCGTGAGCGGCAAGCACAAGGAACTCGCCCACAAGGAACGGCTGC
>DATKWS010000051.1:0-2060 GCA_035529435.1 Patescibacteria group bacterium | reverse complement strand
GACGGGCTGATCACGTGGTTTTCGCTGTCGCTCAAAAGCGCCTTCGCGCTCGTCGGTATGGCGGCCTTCACCACCTACCTGATCGCCGTCGATATTCGCCTGATCGCCGTTTTGCTCTGCGCGGTCTTCGTGATGGTCAACCTGGCCGGCATCAAGGAGGCGAGCCGCGTGCAGGTCGCTCTCGTGATCTGTCTCCTTGCGCTGCTGCTTCTCTACGTGGTGCGGGGACTGCCGGCCGTCACGATCGGCCATTTCGAGCCGTTCGCACCGAGCGGCATGGGGGGGATATTCCGGACCACCGGATTCGTCTTTATCTCGTTCGGCGGATTGCTCAAGGTAGCCAGCGTCGCGGAGGAGGTCAAGAATCCGGCGCGCGTGATACCGCTCGGCATGATACTCTCGCTCTTCATCGTCACGGTACTGTACTTCCTCGTCGTCCTGGTGACGACGGGTGTGCTCGGTCCGGCACAGTTCGAGGGATCACTCACACCTCTCTCGGAAGGCGCGGCGGTTTTCATGGGATCGTTCGGACGGATCGCCCTCAGCGTGGCGGCCGTACTCGCATTCATATCCACGGCGAATGCGGGTATCATGGCCGCGTCCCGGTACCCGCTGGCCTTGAGCCGCGATGGGCTCCTGCCATCATTTCTCGGAGCGGTCCATCCCCGCTACAAGACGCCGCACCGCTCGATCGTCATCACCGGACTGTTGATGATCGCCGCGGTGTTTCTCCGGCTCGACGTGCTCGTCAAGGTTGCCTCGACGGTTCTCGTGCTCACATTCATGTTCTCGTGCTTTTCGATAATCATACTGCGGGAAAGCCGACTGCAGAATTACCAGCCGGTGTTTCGTGCACCGCTCTACCCATGGCTGCAAATCATCGGGCTCGCCGGTTTCAGCGCCCTCCTCGTCATCATGGGCAAGGAGGCGCTCTGGGTGAGCCTGCTGGTCATCGTGGGCGGTCTCTTCGTGTACTGGTTCTACGGCCGGATCCGTTCGGAGCGGGAATTCGCCCTCCTGCACCTGATCGAGCGTATCACCGCCAAGGAGCTCACGACGCATTCGCTGGAATCGGAGCTCAAGGAAATTATCAGGGAACGCGACGAAATCGTGAAAGATCGGTTCGATCGAATCGTCGAGAACGGCGCCGTGCTGGATCTCGTCGAACCGATGGCGGCGGGGGAGTTCTTCAGCCTCGTGGCGCGGACGATGTCGGGTAATCTCGGTATCGAGCCGGGAGTGCTGTACGATCTCCTCGTGGAGCGCGAGAAGGAGAGCAGCACGGTGCTGACACCGTCACTGGCGATACCGCACATCGTGATTGACGGCGCGCAGACCTTCGATATTCTCCTCGTCAGGGCCAGGGAGGGTATATCGTTCTCGGATGCCGCGCGGCACGTCCACGCCATATTCGTACTCGTCGGCACGCGTGATGAGCGGAACTTCCACCTCAGGGCGCTGGCGGCGATTGCGCAGATCGTGCAGGATCCTCACTTCGAGCGGCGGTGGATGGCGGCGAAAGACACGGAGGCGCTCCGCGACGTCATCCTCCTGGGACGGCGCATGCGGTAAGGAAGGAGATCGACGCATGGATGGAGACGAGGCGTTCGAGGCGCTCATGGCGGGCAATGGACGGTACGTTGCCGGGGCCCCCGTGCATCCCCGCCAGACGGCCGCGCGGCGAGCGGAGACGGCTGGAGGACAGCATCCTTTCGCGGTCGTGATCACCTGTGCCGATTCGCGTGTGCCGCCGGAGATCCTATTCGATCAGGGCATCGGCGACCTCTTTGTCATCAGGGTGGCTGGTAACATCACCGGTAACGCGGTCGTGGGGAGCGTCGAGTACGCGGCGGAACATCTGGGTGTCCCGCTGGTCGTTGTGCTCGGGCACACGCACTGCGGCGCCGTGAATGCGGCAATTGTGGGGGACGGGACACCGGGCCGGATCGCACATATCGTCGGGCGTATCGCACCGGCGGTGGATAGGGCGCGGGAGCTCCCGGGCGAACTGGCGGGCAACGTGGTGAGAGCGAACGTGGAAATCGTCGTCGACGAGCTTC
>DATKWS010000050.1:0-6924 GCA_035529435.1 Patescibacteria group bacterium | reverse complement strand
TTCGACGCGTTGCCGGGGATACTGGAACGGATGATCATCGAGCCTCTCGAGATGAGGCAGAAGCGCGCTTCGCGAATGGAGGAAGATTAATGGCAGGGAGACGGATACGGGGAATTTCCACTACGGTGCGGGCGGCGACAGTGATGATATTCACGGCCGCGATACTGGGTGTCCACACGGCGGGGGCGTGCGGGGAGCCGGTTGTTCTCAGTCTCGAAAGGGCGATCGAACTGGGGCTCGAGAACGACGAGGCGCTCCGCCAGGCCGGCATGGCCGTTACCACCGCCGAGGCCCAGGTGACGCAGGCCAAATCCGCCGCCCTGCCGCAGCTCAGCGTAACGGGCCAGTACGGACGGAACATACTGAAGCCCGCATTCTTCCTGCCGGAGGAGTTCCGGGAAGACCCCGATTCGCCGGCGAAGGTGGAGATCGGCGAGGACAACGATTTCTATGGAGCGGCCAACCTCACGCAGATTCTCTGGGCGGCGGGGCGTGTCTCAGCCGGTCTCGCTGCGGCCCGCCAGTACCTCAGCTCGTTCCGGTACCGGCAGACCGCCGCCTCCGACTACGTGCGCTTCAGTGTAAAGGAGGCCTACTTCGGTGTGCTGCTCGCATCCGAATTCGTCCGAATCGCCGAAAAGGCGATGCAGGAAACCGAGGAAGCGATGCGGGTCGCCCGCGCCGGTTTCGCCGAGGGAACGATAAGCCGGTTCGACGTGATGCGCGCGGAGGTCGAGCTCGCCAACAGGAGGGTTCCCCTCGTTGCGGCGCGGAACGCCCTCGACCAGGCGATGATTGTGCTTCGGCGGCGTTGCGGGCTGGAGCCCGATACCGCGGTCGCCCTGACCGATTCGTTGACGGCGGTCGATCATGCATACGACCTCGAAACGCTGCTCGCCGCGATGCGGGCCAAGAGCGCCGATATCAAGACGATCGAGCACACTATAGAAGCGCGAAAACAGTTCCTCCGGATTGCCAGGGCCGAGCGGTACCCGATGCTCCGGCTCAACGCCTACTATGCGATCCAGTCGCAGTGGTCAAAGAATTTTCTACCGGAGGGAGCGCTGGTGGCCAAGATCGCCGCCGTGCAGGTGGGATTGCAGATACCGATATTCGACGGTTTCAATGCCAAGGGAAAGATCAGGGAGTCCAGGGCGAACCTGAGAGTCGCCGAGCTGGAGTTGGATCGCGTGACACGCGACAAGGAGATCGCCGTACAGCAGGCCCGGCTCAATCTCGAGAGTGCGCTGACCGCATTCGAAGGTCGCCGTGAAACGGTTCGCCTGGCGGAGGAAGCGTATCGCCTCGCGCTGGTACGCCTCCGGAACGGCCTGGCGACCCCCCTCGAGCGGCTCGATGCGGAGCTTGCCATGACGACGGCGCGCGGCCATCTCGCCGAGGCGCTGTACTCGTGCAGCATGGCGCGGGCCTACCTCGAGCTGGCCGTCGGAACCGATGGATTCAACGACGTCGAGAGCATGCAGTAGAAGGAGACACGTGATGAATGATACTTTGAAGCCGAAACGGGGCCGGGGCAGGGCGATACTCTGGATCGTCATCATAGCGGTCATCGCCGTTTTCGCCGTGAGATTCTGGCAGCTGAGCCGGAAAGAGAGCTATGCCAGCATCCGCTCCGTCCAGGAGAGCGAGGGCAAGCCGGTCGAGGTCGCCGCCGCGGAGCTCGGCGATCTCGAGGTGTGGATCACCCTGGCCGGAACGGTCGAGGGCTCCTTCCAGTACCCCATCATCTCGACAAACACGATCCGCGTGATCGATGTCATGAAGCAGGAAGGGGACCGGGTCAAAGCGGGCGATGTCATTGTCCGCCTCGAGAAGACCGCTCCGAATCCGATGCTGCATTCCTACAACCGGTCCAAGGCCGTCTACGAGGACGCCCTGGCCGATGCGAAGCGGATGCGCACCCTCTACGAGGAAGGCGCGATCTCCGAGCAGGCGCTCGACAAGGCCGAGCTCGCGCTCGAGGTGGCGAAGTCGGATCTCGCGAACGCCAGCGAAGGCATCAACCTCGTCGTCACGCACGCGGGAGTCGTCACGGCCGTGAACGTGAAGAAGGGTGAGATGGCGGAGGCGCAAAGGCCGCTCGCCTGGGTCGCGCGTACCGATTCGGTCAGGATCGTCTTCGATGCGGGGAGCCGCCAGGCACTCGCCCTCCGCATGGGCCAGAAAGCGATATGGTACTCGCGGGGGACCGGCGATTCCGGCGAGGGGTATATCAACGAGCTCGATCTGGCCGCCGATCCGAAGAACCATCTGCTCGAGGGTGAGGCCCTCTTTCCGAATCCCGACGGGAAACTCATTCCCGGCCTCCTCGTCTCATTCCGCGTCCGGACCGGCGACCGGCATGGGATCGTGAAGGTCCCGGTCGATTGCACGATGCAATCCAACGATCATTACGAGATCTTCGTGGTCGAGCCGGGCGCCGGGGGCAAGCACTATGCGCGCCTCCGCACCGTCGAGACGGGGCTCCGGACGGCGGACGAGGTCGAAATCATTTCGGGAGTCGGGGCCGGCGATCTCGCCGTCACCTTCGGCAAGACGATGATCCGCGACGGAGACCTCGTCAAGATCATCAGTGGCGGGGAGGGGAGGTAGTCCGCGATGAACCTGCTCAGGATATTCGTTCAGCGCCCCGTGCTCACGACGATGCTGCTCCTCGCATTCGTCGTGCTCGGATTCTACTCGTACAACCGCCTGGCGGTCGAGATGATGCCCAACGTGGAGTTCCCGTTCGTGATGGTCACGACCATATATCCCGGCGCTTCGCCCGGAGAGGTCGAGAGCCAGGTGACGAAGAAGATCGAGGACGCCGTATCGACGATCGCGAACGTCAAGGATCTCCAGTCGATCTCCCGTGAAAACGTTTCTATGGTCTTTATCGAGTTCGAGCTCGAGACCGACGTCGATCTCGATGCGATCGACGTCAAGGACAAGGTCGACGCGATACAGGCCGACATGCCGGAGGACGCCGAACAGTCGGTGATCCAGAAGTTCGACATACAGGGATTCCCGATCATCGAGATCGCCGTGTCGGCGCCCCGCCCGCTCGAGGAGATATACCGGGTCGCCGACAAGGTGATCAAGGAGCGTCTCAACCGGATCGACGGCGTCGCCGAGGTGACGATCACCGGTAAACGGGAACGCGAGATACGCGTCGAGGTCGATCCGGAGCGGCTCCGGCCGTACGGGCTCAGTCTCCTCGATATCATGGGCGTCGTAGCGGCGGGGAACCTGAACGTCCCCACCGGCCATATCACGAGGGGCCCGCGCGAGATCACCCTCCGGATGGCGGGTGAGGTTGCGTCCCCCGAGGAGCTGGCCGAATTCCGCCTGCCGCTTCCGTCCGGGGGCTCGGTGCCGCTGTCCGAGGTCGCCGATATACTCGATACCACGGAGGAGCTGCGCGAGTCCTCGACGTACAACGGCCAGGCGGTGATCGGCCTGTCGGTCAACAAGCGCTCGGACGGCAACACCGTCCAGATCGCGCGCGACGTGTACGAATCGCTCGACGAGCTGAGGGCAACGGTCGATCCCGATATAGAGATAAATATCTCGCACGATTCGGCCATCTTCGTCGATGAGTCGGTGCGCGACGTGTTGCAGAACATCATGATCGGCATCCTTCTCACGGCGATACTCCTGCTGATATTCCTTCATAGCTGGCGCCAGACCGTCATCGCGGCAATCTCGATGCCGACGTCCGTCGTGGCGACGTTCCTCCTCCTGGACGCCTCGGGATTCACGGTGAATATCATGACGCTGATGGCGCTCGGCATCTCGATCGGAACGCTCGTGACGAACTCGATCGTCGTGATCGAGAATATCAGCCGTTTCGTCCATGACGGGATGGATCCGCACGAGGCCGCCATCAAGGGAACGGCCGGGGTTGCCGTGGCGGTGATGGCCTCGACACTGACGAATATGGTGGTTTTCACCCCGATCGCGTTCATGAGCGGCATCATCGGCCGTTTCTTTCTCCAGTTCGGCCTCACGGTGGTCTACGCCACGATCTTCTCTCTGATCGTATGCTTCACGATCGTTCCGATGCTCTCGGCGCGGCTCCTGAAGCCCAAAGCCCAGCCCGGGGATGAGCGGTACGAATGCCGCGGGGAGTGCCTGGGACGGCGATGGGATGCATTTTATACGCGGATGTCGAACGGTTACCGGGATCTTCTCGCGGTATTCCTCAGGCGCCGGTGGATCCCGATCACCGTGTCCGCCGTCGGATTTGTCTTCGCGATCTTCCTGTTCGGTTTCGCCGGCGGCGAGTTCATGCCGAAGATCGACCAGAACATGGTGATCGTCCAGCTCGAGCTTCCCCCCGGGACCAGTATCGAGCGGACGCGGGAGGTCGCCTCACGTGTCGAGGATATACTGAGGACGCATCCCGAGGTGGAGGGCGTCATCGTGAAGATCGGCGGCGGGGACCGAGGGGTCGAAGATGCCGCCATCATCGCGACGCTCGTTGATCTCAAGGAGCGGGAAGTCCACGTGACCGAATTCATGGGCATCATACGGCCCGAGCTCGCCGGCATACCCGATGCGCAGATCCTCGTCACGGAGGAGGAGCGCGAGACCGGAGGCGGGGCCGAGCTCGCCATCGAGATCCTCT
This sequence comes from Patescibacteria group bacterium, assembly GCA_035529435.1. Classification (GTDB taxonomy): domain Bacteria; phylum Krumholzibacteriota; class Krumholzibacteriia; order Krumholzibacteriales; family Krumholzibacteriaceae; genus DATKWS01. Next base: position 2,294 of record DATKWS010000050.1, on the reverse strand, counting down.
CGAACAACCAGGCGGCGCTCGATGAGACGGCCGATCGCGTTCTGGCCGTCGTCGAGGCGATCCCGGGCCTCGTCGAAGTGCAGACGAGCCGCGAGGCGGGAAAGCCCGAGATCAACATCATCCCGCGCCGCAGGCAGCTCGTCGACCGCGATCTCACGGCGGCCGAGATGGGGATGATGCTCCGGACCGCGTACGAGGGGCAGGAGGCGGGCGTATACCGTGAGGAGGGCGAGGAATACAACATCGTCGTCAAGTACTCCGAGAACGCACGGAGGGATCCCGCGTTCATCGAGGATATACCGATACCGAGCCGGGCCGGATTCACCGTTCCGCTCGCCGACGTCGGCGAGATCAGGGGCAAGGCCGGCGAAGCCGAGATACAGCGAAGGGACAAGCAGCGAAAGATCGAGGTCTCGGCCAATATCGCCACCGGCTCGCTCAGCGAGGCGCGCGCCTTGATCGATGAGAAGTTGAAAAATATAACGGTCCCGCCGAACGTGACGGTCCAGTACGGCGGGTACGCCGAGATACAGGACGAGTCGTTCGCCTCGATCTTCACTGCCCTCATACTCGCGATCGTTCTGATCTACATCGTGATGGCGGCGATACTGGAGAGTTTCATTCACCCCATAACCGTGATGGTAACCCTGCCGCTGGCCCTGATCGGCGTTTCGATCGCCCTCTTCCTCTCGGGAGAGACGATCAATATCTTCTCCCTGATGTCGGTCGTGATGCTCGTGGGGATCGTCGTAAACAATGCGATTCTGATGCTCGATTACACGGCGCAGCTGCGCAAGCAGGGAAAGGGAGCGAGGGAGGCACTGCTCGAGGCGTGTCCCATCAAGCTCAGGCCGATCCTCATGGCGAACCTCGCCATCGCCGTCGGCATGATCCCGCAGATGGTCGGCGGTGCGGGCCTCGAGATCCGTGCCCCGATGGCGATCGTCCAGATCGGCGGCGTGCTGATATCGGCGTTCTTCACCCTGTTCGTGATTCCCGCCGTCTACACGATCTTTGATCGGCTGACGCCGGCGGGGAGACGGGAGAGCTAATCCCGCACGAGCAGATTCTTCGCGATGGCGCCGTGCATCCGCCCGACGACCCGGGCGAGGTGCAGGGTGACGATGAGCCAGATGATTCCGGCGAGAACGGCGAACGGCACGGTCCAATCGGGTATGTAGTACGCCGTATCCCCGAGCATCATCACCGGGAAATCGAAGATGAGATCGAAGATCGGGCTCCCGATGAGGCGCAGCACGAATACCATCATCGTGACGAATAGGGTGAAATAGACGATCCCAAGCGGGAGCATGACGATCATGTAGAGGATCGTGGTCCACGTGATGCGGTCCCCGAGGAGCGTCTTGAAACGCCGCCACACGCCGAGATGCTTCTGCGAGAAGAGGGGGCGACGGGGCATGCGCACGCCGAGGAGCGCCTCGACGATACGGCCCTCGACCAGCGCGATACCGTGGATCGAGAGCAAAAATACGCCGATGAATGGGAGGCCGATGATCAGGACGATCAGCCCCGCCGACAGCGAAATCCCCGTCACCGTCCAGGTGAAGTACATGATTCCCGTGGCGAGCGCAAAAAACATGTAGAGGAGCGCGCCGTAGGCGCGCGGCTCGGCGAGAACGCCGAACACCTTCCCCGCCCAGGAGCGTTCGCCTGCGTCGCCGCCCGTTCCGGCGAGGGCCGGCGTGGTACGGCTCTCGATCTCGCGGTAGGCCGCCGCGGTCTCCTGCGGCGTGCCGTATTTCTCGACTATCATCTGCAATGCCTCCGTTTCCATGCGGTTCGGATCGTTCCTCAGCGTCTGGTCCAGGGCGGTCCGCAGATGATCCTCCGCATCGGAGAGGGCATCCTGGATCGTGGCCGGATCGCAGCCGGTGAGCGAACGTTTCAGCTCATCGAGATAGCGTTCAATTCCATCAGGCATCGTGCGTTCCTTTCAGTATCGAATCGACGAACGTCTTTGTTTCGTGCCAGATACCGGTCCACTCCTCGAGGGTCCGGCGACCTGCTTCGGTGATGCGGTAGTACCGCCGTGGGGGACCCGTGACCGACGGTTCCACCGTGCTGTCGAGCAGGCCGCTCCGCTCGAGAGACCTCAGAACGGGATAGAGGGCGCCCTGCTTCATCATCGGCAGGTCTTCCCTCGTCGCCTCGATCTGTTTGATGATCTGGTAGCCGTACGCGGGCTCCCCGGCCAGGCCGAGGACCCCGAGAAGCACCAGGGCGGCGGTTCCCGCATTCAACTCCTTCTGGAATTTCTTGTTCGCGGCGCTTAC
>DATKWS010000049.1:0-3517 GCA_035529435.1 Patescibacteria group bacterium | reverse complement strand
TTCATCTGTTATGCTCTTACATACCGGGCAGCCAATGCGGCGGGATACAACATACCAAAAGAGTATGAACCTGACGACTACACCTGGTTTAACGAGGTGCCGGCTGGATCGGTAGAAGCAGGAGACATCGTGTTGTACGATTGGGAGGATGATGGCAGCTACGATCATATCGGTATCATCGCCGATGTGACCGCCGGTCAGGGAGTGGAAAACGAACTACAATACCCTGTTGTCAATTGCATCGGCATTGTCGAACATTTTCAATTTGGAGCGGCGGAGAAACGTTTGGGCATTTTTGGATCAGAAGCTTATGGTGGAGATTTCAGTTCGTGGAATCCATTGTGGGAAGAATGGGATTATGCAATTTACAGGCTCGAATAATTTTGAAACACAGTGCATTCCAATGAGTAAAAACAGTAGGAGATTGAAATGAAAAATGAAAGAACCAGCGGGATAGTCTGCGCAGCAATAACACTTGTGATTCTGCTCCTCTTCTCACACGATCTCTATGCCGAAAAAAGAGATTATTCTATCACCATGCTGTTAGATATCAGTTCTTCAGACAGCTCGGAGGGATTTCTGTTCGGCTACGGGGATTACAAAACGCGCACGCCTTACAAGGGATACAGTTTCTGGTTCTCGCTTCCCGGCCCCCTGTTCGTGAGCGATCAAGGCTACCTTTATATTTATGAAGGAAATGGATCGGCGCTCAAGAAGTATGATCAAAAGGGCGACTACGTCAAAACGATCCCTATTCCGAAAAGTTACAGTGCGGAATTGAATTTCACGGGAGAGCGCATCGATAGCGAGGGGACCGTATGTATACGATCCGTCGAGAACCAGGTGGTCACGTTTTCCACCACGAGTGACGAGGTCGGTTTGTTGCCCGTGCCGGAAGGAGAGAATGCCAAGGCCGAGGTGAATCGAAACGGCACAATCTTCGTGTGGACCGATGATAGGAACATAAAATTGAAGATCGACCGAAACGGCAACCTGCTGGGACCCGTGGATTATGATTGTGAAGATGCGCACGGCAATGCGTACGACATTGTTGGTACCGAAAGCAGACGCGCGAGCAACAAGTATTTCCGGAAACATATCGATGTCTATACGGGAAATTCCGATGACCGGGCAATATCAACATCCGAGCTCAAGCTGGCGGGCACGATCTCGCCGAACGAGGTCGCGCCCGACACGCGCTGGCGCATCATCGGATTCGACGCAGATAACAACATCTATATCGAAGTGCTGTCAAAACCGGACGAGAAATACGATTACGGCAATCCTCTGGTGCATGTGCTCGCATACAATATCAATGGAACATTGCTCGAGAATGTAGAGGCGATGATCCCGTGCACAATCCATAACGCTCCTGCTGGCCGGCATGTCAATATAAACAGTGATGGGGATATATACATCTGTGGCATTCAACCCGAAACGGCGTGGAACATTACGCGACGTGGAGATTTCGGCGGAACGGACTGGGGTAACATCGAGGATTTTCGCTTCAAGGTCTGGAAGCTGGAGAGATAGACCGCGCGGCCGCCACATACGGAACGGCAGATAGTCTGATATTCAATGCCACGATCGGGGGGAATGGTATGTACCCTCCCCCCGAGGGTTTGTCCGCTCACGCAGGGCCCGGCACGTAGACGATCCCCTTGCCGCCCTTCTCGACCCGGACCGTGCGCCGGGGCGACTCGCCGAGAAAACCGCCCGTCTCGTCGAAGTACCTCACGTACACCTCGTGGCTGCCCGGCGCGACCTCGAGGCGGAAGAGATGCACCTCGGCGGGAAGGGTCTGCCAGGAGCGCGTGTCGGCGCGGTCGACGAGCGAGAAGACCTTCCCGAGGACATCGACGACGGCGCCGCCTTTCTCCTTGAGCTTCGTCTGCGATCCCACCTTGAGCGCGGTGCGGAGCCCCGACTTGAGGAGGATCATGCCGAGGCGCCGCTCGAACGAGGCCAGCGCCGTCTCCTCGATCGAATCGAGCGGGATCGCCTCTCCCGCCTCGACGCCGTCGATGACCATCGTGCATCGGTCGGCGATCCGCTCCTGCCGCACATAGCGGGGATAGGCGAAGGTGAAGACGACGCCGGGATTGTCGAGGGTGAAGCCGCCCGATACCCCCGTCCGGAACGGGAACAGCGTGCCGTCGGGAAGCGTGAAGAACCCGAGGAGGTCGCCGTTCTCCTTCTTGAGCCAGCCGCGGATCTCAGTCGAGACCTTGACCGGGGCGCGCCCCACCTCGGCGAAGAGGGCGATCTCGGTGAGGTGGGGATTGATCTCCTCCGGGACTGCCTCGGGATTGAGCCCCTCTATCGTCCCGTACTCTATCCGCGCATCGTCGACGCGCCCCTCCGCCTCGTAGAGATTGATAGGAATTTCAATTTTTCATCAAGATGCCCGCGCGGGCGGTCCGCCATGTTTTTGGGTGCGGTGACCGCTTCCCGGCCGTTCCCGGCCCGCGGATTCGGCCCCGGCTCGTTGTCGGGATGTTCTCCGAAGGAATCATCGTGCGCCGATGCCTGCGAATGGACGCCGGATGCATGGTTTCCGGCGCCGTCCGGACAGGCTACGCCGAAGATCTGCGCGAGAGACGATCGGTCACGTGGTTTTCTCGGAATTACCCAAGAGGTGCCCTGCATGGCCCGGGGCGGGGGATTATGGCGCAGCGGCGGAGTGTCGGGGTGCTTGAACCCGATGTGCCTGAGTATCGTGTCGATGACCGTCCGATCGGTGATGAACGAGATGATCCCCATGGCGCCGCCGCACCGCGGACAGAGCAGTGGGTCATGCCGCCAGACCATCCGGATGAGTCTCGCCCAGCGGATACGCCTGCTTCTGAGCCACGCGCTCTTGTCACCGTCGGTGCAGTCTGCCCGGCGGACGGGCGTACGGAGTCCGCCGCCGGTCACCCCCGGCGCTGCCGGGATGCGTTGGAGTAGAGGCCATAGTAGAGCACGAGTCGCTCGTGCGGCTCGGGGATCTGTGCTGTGAGGTGGGCGATGAAGTCGAGGACGTCCAGTTCGAGGGGCCCCTCGCTGCGCGCGCTGTGGGGATCGATGCGCACCGCGGCATGGTCACGGTCATACGAGATGCGCGACATCACGAGGGGAGCTCTCAGCATGTATCTGGCGACACGGGTGAGGGATGCCGTGTCATCCGGTGCGATGGTCTCTCCGATATGGACGTTAAAGCCCGAATGGGGCCAGGAGAGGATGAGCTCCATGCGTTCCCGGCTCAGCAGTTCCCTCTCGCGCAGGAAGCGAAAGACCTCGATCTCGAAGAGCCCGCGGAGTGCGCTGCGATCCCAGGCAGGCAGCGGGTGCCAGGCACGGATGCGGTCCCATCCCCCCGCTGCCACGAGCGCGTGCAGGTGCGGGTGGAACCGCACCCCCTCGCCGAATGTGTGCTTCACGACCGCCATCGCCGGCTGTACGCCCGGCCCGGCGGCCATCTCGATGAACCGTGAGACCGCTCTATAAGCGGCCCTCGAGAGATCGGTCATGAGCG